>JAFGLK010000193.1 GCA_016928125.1 Anaerolineae bacterium | reverse complement strand
GTGACGACGCCTGGGGCTGGCTCGGGCGTCTGTTCGCTCTACATGAGGGCTTTCAGGTCGAGCTCGAGCGCTATGCAGAGGCCATCGCCCATCCCGATCCCGACAAGGTGCGACAGTTCATCGACGAGGTGGATTTCTACGGCGCCGAGGAGCCGATCATCGCGGCCGCCCGACGGCTGCAGCGTGGCGAGAGCGTCGCGCCGGCGCAGGTGGCCCGCGCGGCGGCCGCTCCGCCCAGGAGCCATTATGCTCAGGCGCTCCAGCGGAGCTACAGCTATCTCCGATCGGCCAGCGCGTTCTTTACCTCCGATATGGGCATTGACGAGCTCCGGACGCAGCTTGATGTGGGCGTGCTGGGCCGCGATGGCATCCCCGTCTGAGTGGAGGCGGGAGCGGCCCGGGGCTGATGCCTGAGTCGAGACAGCCTATACTGGGCTACGGCGCGCATCGCCTAGCACGTGCGGCCCTGAGATCGGTCGCAGCATTGGAGCCCACGGCGGCCGGCCAGCGGCAAGCAAAGGAGGAAGCATGCTACCACGGGACAGAGTTCTGGCGGCCCTGCAGCATAAGGAGGGCGACCACGTACCCACTGGTGAGAACGCCGTGGACTATGAGCTGGTCGAGCAGATCACGGGACACACGACGTTGTACAATGCGCGCTGGCGCGAATGGCAGGCCCTCTGGGATGGGCGCCGGGATGAGATCGTCGCCGATTATGGCCGGGCGCATGTGGAGCTGGTGCGTGCTTTGGAATGGGACTATGTGCGCGTGCCGGTGGTGCCCAAGCGCAGGGCGTACAGCCGCCCCCAGATGACAGGGCCCTATTCCTGGCTCGACGAGGGCGGCTACGAGGTGCGCTACAACCCGGATAGCGGCAACGTCGCCGTGCGGCATGCCATGGAGGAGCTCAGTATGGAGGATCTCCCCGATCCGGACGAACAATATGAGGTCGACCCGTCCGAACTCGAGGCAGTGCATCACGTGGTGCGCGAGTTGGGCGAGACGCATTTCATCATCGGGCGTTCGCCGGTGGATGGCACGTTTCCCTGGCAGTCGACGGGCAGCATGGAATCGTTCTTGATGCGCATGATCACCGATCCCGAATTCGTGGAGCGCGCCATCCAAGTATATGTGAACCGCTCGATCGCCTATTGCGAGGCCTTTCTCGCCGCTGGGTGCGACGCCGTGATGACCACCGATGACTATTCCGACAATCGCGGGCCGATCATGGGCCCGGAGCGCTATCGTCAGTTCATCCTGCCCGGCCTCATTCGCCAGTGTGAGGCCATCCACGCTCGGGGCGGCTATTTCATCAAGCACACCGACGGCAATGTGTGGCAGATCCTGGATAGCTTTGTCGAGGCGGGGATCGACGGTTGGCACGGCATCCAGCCCAGCATCGGCATGGATTTGCGCCTGCTCAAGGAGCACTACGGGCGCGAGCTCTGCTTCTTTGGCGGGGTGAATTGCGAGACGCTGGTGGTCGGCACGCCCGACGAGGCGGCCGCCGAAGTGCGCTATGCGATTCAGCATGCTGCGCCAGGCGGAGGCCTGGTCGTCACGACCGGCAACGTCTTGCAGCCGGGAACCCAACTCAAGAACTATTTGGCGGCGCGCCAGACCACCCGAGAGGTGGGCCGCTACCCGATCACGATCTGAGCGGCGCGCTATCGTGATCGGGAGCCTGGTCGCCAGGATGTAAAGGGCCATCCCGTCTATGGCGCGGTCTGGCCTCGCTATCACAT
Organism: Anaerolineae bacterium; assembly: GCA_016928125.1. The sequence continues at coordinate 2,661 of JAFGLK010000193.1, read as the reverse complement.
GGACAGGGGACACGCGTGCGGCCCAGGAATCGCCCCAGGCGCAGATGGTCTATCTTTTTGTTGCTGATGGCGCTGCTTACCTTTGTACTATTTTTTATTGGTATGCGCACCACTCAGGTTGGACTGACATTCCTGGTTGCGTACTATGTCTACTGGCTCGCGCGTGAAGAGTGAGACTGGCGGGCCGGGACGGCCCACTCGGAAAGGACAGGCGAGCATGCTCAAGGCCATGACATTCGATTGTTGGGGCACACTGTATGACGGCCATCACTCCCTCAAGAGCGAGCGCGCTGACTACTTGTGCCTTTTTCTCGACTGCTCCACCGAGAGCGTGATGCAGGCCTATGACGAGAGTTGGGATGCCTTTGGGGCGGTCGCCGCGCAGGGGTGGGGACTCTCAACGGCCGCGCTGCTCAATGACACCTTGGCCCGCCTGGGCGCAACACTGGCGCCCCAGGACTATGCGCTCGCGTTGCGGTTCTGGCAGGAGCATATGCTCGATTTCCCGCCACCGCTGCTGCCGGGGGCGCGGCGGGTGCTGCGCGCACTGCGCGCCAAGGGCTACTGGATCGGGTTGATCTCTGACACCGGCGCGACGCCGGGCCGCGTGCTGCGTCAGATGCTGCGAAAAGAGGGTATGCTCCATCTCTTTGACTGGTTGACCTTCTCGGATGAGACGGGGGTGACCAAGTTGCATCCTCAAGCCTATCTGCACACGTTGCGGGCGCTGGGTGTGCGCCCGTCGGAGACGTTGCACGTGGGCGATAGCCCCGAATCGGACATTCGCGGGGCGCACGCGGCGGGGCTCTCTGCGGCGCTGCTCCTGGAGAACTCGCACCGCCGCGAGGGCATCCCTGAGGCCGATCTGGTCCTTGAGCGCCTGCGCGATCTGCCCGCCCAGTTGGAGACCTGGTTGGCGCGAGGCGAGCCCTGATGACCTCTTTTCGACTGGGTATGAACCTGGGATTCGCCACCAATCGCTTCCCCGAACCTGAGGAATGGGCGCGGCTCGTTGCCCAAGACTTTGGGTTGAACAGCGTGCAACTGGTGGCCGATCTGCTCCATCCCTTCTGGCCGCAGGCCGTCATCGAGGCTGAGGTCGCGCGGATCCAGGAGGCCACAGCCCGTTACGGATTGGCCATCGATTCGCTCATGACCAGCACCTACACGCGCGTTAACCACCTGATGCATCCCTATGCCGAGACGCGACAGGCCTGGCGCGCCTGGTTCAGGGCCTTTGCCGACCTGGCCGCGCGCCTGGGTGCGCGCGCCATCGGCAGCCATTTCGGCATCCTGTCCTATCGCGATCTCGCCGATCCGCAGCGCTATGCCGAGCGAGAGGAGGAGGCGGTGCGCAGCTGGCAGGAGCTCTCCCACTATGTCCAGCAGGTCGGGCTGGAGTACATCTTTTTCGAGACCATGTCCATTCCCCGCGAGATGGGCTACACCATCGCCGAGGCGCGCGAGCTATACGAGCGCGTCAACGAGGATGCCGGCGCTCCCATGTACCTCTGCCTGGATGTGGGCCACGCGCCGCACCCCGATGAGCGCGATCCCTATATCTGGTTGCGCGAACTCGGCGCTGTGAGCCGCATCGTGCACTTGCAGCAGACCGAGGCGGGCCACAGTCGCCACTGGCCCTTTACCGAGGCGTACAACCGGATTGGGATTATCGACCCGCTGCGCGTGCTGCGCACCCTCCAGGAAAGCGGCGCTGACGAGATCTGGCTGGGCTTTGAGATCTCGCACCGCGAGCGCTACGAGGTCGAGCCGCTGGTGATCCCCGAATTGGCCGCGTCGGCGCGCGTGTGGAAACGTGCCCTGCAAGAGCTCGAGCAGGACATCCAGAAGAGCGCCACCCGTTGAGCCTGGTGGGCGAGAGGAATTCGCCGTGGGCCGAGAGACGATGAGGGCGCTGGTGCTGCACGGCATCGGCGATCTACGCTATGAGGATGTCCCGCTGCCCGTGCCGCGTGCCGGCGAAGCGCTGGTGCGCGTGGCGGCCGTCGGCGTGTGCGGCTCGGACGTGCCTCGCATCTATGAGCATGGCGCCTATCAGTACCCCCGCATCCCGGGCCATGAGATGTCGGGCGTGGTGGTTGCGGTTGAGGGTAAGGGGGCGCTCCCTGTGGGTGCGCGGGTCACGGTCAAGCCGCTGATCCCTTGCCGGCGTTGCCGCTATTGCGAGATCGGCGCATTTGGCCAATGCATCAGCTACGATTATCTGGGATCGCGCAGCGATGGAGCCTGGGCCGAGTATGTGCGCGCACCCCAAGAGAACCTGATCCCGATCCCCGAGGGCGTTTCGCTGATCGAGGCCGCTCTGACCGAGCCGGCCGCGGTGGCGCTGCATGCCGTGCGCCAGGCAGGGATCGAGCCGGGCGATGCGGTGGCCGTCCTGGGCGCCGGGCCCATCGGCATGCTCGTGGCCCAATGGGCGCACATCTGGGGCGCGGGTCACGTGCTCTTGGTGGATATCGATGCGCGTAAACTGGCCCTGGCTCGCGAGCTCGACCTGGGCGAGACCCACAACGCCCACGAGGGCGATCCGGTGGCCTGGGCGCTGGCGCGCACCGATGGAGAGGGACCCACGGTCGTGGTCGAGGCGGCCGGCGCGCAGGCCACGGTGGAGCAGGCCCTGCGCATGGCGCGGCCGCTGGG
>JAFGLK010000192.1 GCA_016928125.1 Anaerolineae bacterium | reverse complement strand
TCGATCTCCGAGTCGGAGGTCGAGCAACTGCTCAAGGCGCCAAGCAAGCACGATCACGCGCGGGCCCTGCGCGACGCAGCCCTCCTCGAGTTGCTCTATGCCACGGGGATGCGGGTGAGCGAAGTTGTAGCGCTCGATGTGGCGGATATCGATATCAGCAATGGCTGCGTGCGATGCATCGGCAAAGCGAGCAAGGCACGCGAGCGAGTGATCCCCATCTACCCGCGAGCAGGCGAAGCGCTTCGCAACTATCTCGAGTCGAGCTACCCCAAGTTGGTGCGCGATCAGGACGAAAGCGCCCTGTTCCTCAACCATCGTGGGCATCGCCTGACGCGCCAGGGACTATGGCTCATCATCAAAAAATACGTGGACGAAGTGGGCATCGAGACGCCCGTCACACCGCATACACTGCGGCACTCGTTCGCGACCCATCTGCTCAATGGCGGGGCGGATGTGCGCGAAGTCCAGGGTTTGCTGGGACATGCCAACGTCTCAACCACTCAGGTCTACACCCAAGCCAATCAAGAGCGGCTTCGAGAGGTCTATGACGAAGCCCATCCTCGAGCACATTGAGCGCATCCGCAGAACTGGATGTGCGGTCTGGCCCGGCCGAGTGATTTGACTCTGCCGGGCTGTTTTGCCTAAACTCTAGTCGAGATGAACCGACCCCACACGCTTTCCACAGCAACCCGTGCGGCCCTCATCTCGGGCCGAGTCTAGCGAGCAGAAGGATGACACAACAACCGCCGTCGCGTGGTCTCTCTACTACTGCTGAAAAGTCGACCTATGCCTCTGTACTGGAGGCTGTGAATTGCATCCGATCGCGAATAGACTCGGAGCCCAAGGTCGGGATCATTCTTGGATCGGGCCTTGGCTTGCTGGCCGAGCGGATCTGCGATCCGGCGGTCATCCCGTATGAGGAGATCCCTCACTTTCCGCCGTCGACCGTGAAAGGTCATTCTGGGCGCCTGTTGGCCGGTGAGTTGTCCGGGGTGCCCATTCTGGTAATGCAGGGCAGAGTGCACTTGTATGAGGGCTACTCGGCTGGGCAGATCACCTTTCCCGTTCGCGTGATGCAGTTTCTGGGCATCGAGACCCTGATTGTGACCAATGCGGCCGGGGGCGTCCGTCCTGGGTTTCGGGCCGGGGATCTGATGGCCATCACCGACCAGATCAACTTGCCCGGCATGGCCGGGCAGCACCCCTTGCGCGGGCCACACGAGGAGCGTTTCGGCCCCAGATTCCCCGACATGGTACGGGCCTATGATGCGGAGCTGCTGCATCTGTTACGTGAGGAGGCCCGTGCACAGAGCATGCCGCTGCAAGAGGGCGTCTATCTCATGGTCGCTGGACCAGCTTTCGAGACGCCGGCTGAGGTGCGCTTGGCGCGCGCTCTGGGCGCCGATGCCGTGGGTATGTCCACCGCAGCGGAGGTGGTGGTGGCGCGGCATGGCGGTTTGCGCGTGCTGGGTATCTCTCTGATCACCAACGTGGCGGTGGACACAGTGGCGAAAAGCTCGACGACCGAGGATGTCCACGAGCAGGTTCTCGCGGCCGGCTCGGAAGCCGCGCCGCGTCTGGTGGCGCTTCTTGAGGGCGTGTTAAGACGGCTCTCCTGATCCCAATGCTTGGATAACGAGTGTGCTAAATATCATTGGCTTTTTGCTCAATTTCATCGAGCAATACACTGTTTGGATCTACCTGGGATGTTTCATTATCATCCTTTTCTACTTGCGATCGTTTTGGATTGCGCGCAGGGAGCGTGCCAACACGATCTTTACCATCGAGCGCGAGCTAGCGGCCCATCGCGAGGGGCGGGCCATGTCCAGCATCGGCGTCATCTTGGGCGTGGTGGTGGTGGTGACGGCTCTCAAATACTATGTCATGCCGGTCGTGGAGATCAGCGCGCTGATCGAGCCCACGCCGACAGTTACCTTGGTCATACCCACGCGCCAACCCACCGCCACGCCGACTATGGCGATGACCGATACCCCGACTCCTACAATGGCCATCCGGGTGACCCGCGCTCCAGCGCAGCCCACCGCTACACCTGTGCCGACGCTTCCTCCACCTCCGCCGTGTCCTGATCCTCAGGTGTGCATCACTGTGCCTCGCATGGGCGCCCCGGTGACGGGGCGCATTGGAATTCAGGGCTCGGCTCTCAACAGCCGCTTTCAGTTCTACAAGGTCGAACTGGGTATCGGAGAGAACCCAACGCAGTGGCACAGCATCAGCCCGATTCACAAGAACCCGGTGGATCAGGGTTTGTTGGATCAGTTCGATACGACGGCGGTACCGAATGGCGTGTACTGGCTGCGGTTGACCGTGGTAGACGAGACCGGCAACTACCCTCAGCCCTATGATGTACGCGTGATCGTGCAAAACTGACCCCGATGAGATCCAGCAGCCGCCGATTTGCTTTGACAATGCGAGCCCTTTGAGCTATCATTGAACTGATGATCTGAGTCGATAGATCGTCACGTGCCAGCGCTCAACGGTGAGCTGGAGGCTGCCGATCATGGTGCCGTTTAGAGGCCACGTCGTCATGTGCATGGCGATGGGGCCTTTTTGTGTTTGCGGCAGGTTGTGGAACAAGGAGGTCCCACAATGACTTTTGTGCAGGTCTTGCAGGAAGAGGCCGAGAGGCAAATGCGATCCGGCGCCCCGATGCGCCGCCAGCGAGGCCAGCCGCGAGTGTTTGGCAAGTGGTGCAAAGGCTGTGGCCTGTGCGTCGCCTTTTGCCCTCAGCAGGTCTATGAGATGCGCGAAGATGGCCATCCCATCGTGGCGCATGCCGAGCGCTGTGTGGCTTGCCAATGGTGTGAGATCCACTGCCCCGATTTCGCGATCCTTGTGCAGCCGTACGATCCCGATGCGCCCGAGGTGGCTAAATGACCTTGAGGCTGATGCAGGGCAACGAAGCCTGCGCCCTGGGCGCTCTGGCCGCTGGCTGTCGCTTCTTTGCCGGCTATCCGATCACGCCCTCATCCGAGATCGCCGAGATCCTCTCGCGCGAACTCCCGCGCGTGGGCGGCAAGTACCTGCAGATGGAGGATGAGCTCTCTTCGCTGGCGGCAGTCATCGGCGCCTCGGTAGGGGGCCTCAAGGCCATGACAGCCACCAGCGGCCCGGGCTTTTCACTGATGCAGGAGAATATCGGCTATGCCGCCGC
>JAFGLK010000028.1 GCA_016928125.1 Anaerolineae bacterium | reverse complement strand
TTGATGATCGCGTTCAGATAGGCCAGGTCCATGGGCTTTTCGCCGCCCATGGCCGGGTGCCATAGATCGGGGTTGGCCCACCGAATGAGGAGAAACAGGGTCAAAAAGCCTAGAAAGGCGACTTCGTTGGCCAGGATCAGGCGCCAGCGCGCGCGGATGAAAGCGATGAGCGCCTTGCGCTGGGCCCAAGCCAGGCCCGCTGAAGCCAAGAGCAGCCCACCAAGAGCGCCAAGAATGGTGGCCCGTGTGAAGGGCAGCAGCCGCAGGCTGGCCAGCAACCAACTGAGATAGCCGAGCAGCAGCATACCCAACGTTTTCCCAAGAATGTAGCCCCGATCGCGCAGCCGGCGGAAAGCCACGAACGCGATGGGCGAGGCGATCAAGCCCAGGCCATAGATTGCCAGCAGCCAGACGAGCGTCGGCAGGCGATTGGCCAGGCTCTCGCGCTGGAAGATGCGCGACCAGGTGCCACCGAGTCTCTGGAGTTGCCACATCCAATCGCTAAGCATCAGGTTGTTGGGAGCGCTAGTCACCTGCCTGGGCATGATGCGGACGATTCGCTCAAGCTCATAGCCCTCGAACAGCGCTCGCACTTGCTCCATGTCAAAATCAGCGCGCTTCCTGAAGATGATCACCTTGGGGTGATCGTACACCGTGAACGACTCGTCGGCGTTGTCGTCTACGATCTCGATGCCAAACAGCGTTGGGCGCGATGTAAAGGTCACGAGTGGCTCAAAGCCCAGTTCCCCCGAGAAGAGCGCCTCATAGTAGCGCGTCGTCATGGGATAACGCGTCGGCAGGCGCGGGATCGAGCCATACAGACGATTGCTTGATAGAGAGATGTATTGCGCCTCACGCAGGACATCGTAGAGCTGTTGGCGCTTTTCCGGGAGATCCTCCCAATACAGATCCATCTTGAGCTGACGATACTCAATACCTGCGTTGTGACCATCTACGTTGAGTGGTAGAGGATCGTCCCAGACCTCCCAGGCGATGGTGGACCCTTGCGGAAGGTTGGCATAGATCCAGCGCGAGGCGGTCAGGCGCGTCACGGGGCGCGTGTAGATCGAGGTAAAGGCTACTGCCCAAAGTGTGGTGCTCACCACAACCAAGATGATGAACGCCAGCGCCGCCCCTCTGAGGATGCGCCCGGCTCGCTGCGTACGCTGCGCCCCCGCGACCTTGGCCCGATCCCACAACCAGACCAGACCATAACCGGCCATCAGTGCCATGGTGGGGTAGATGGGCAAGAGGTAGCGGATGGTCTTGACGAATTGGATGCTCTGATAGAAAAAGGTAAAGGTCATCCACACCCAGGGCAAGAGATGCGCCCATTTGTGCTTGCGGTAGAGCTCGAAACCCATCAGCGCCCAGCTGGCCCACACCGTGAGCCCTAGAGGCAGCCCCATGCCCCAGAGCAGTTGGTTCTTGAGCATATACCAGACAGGCTCGCGCGCCGCCCACTGGTGGCTGGGAGGATAGTCGAGCTCCCCGCTCACCAGTTTCTGGATGTAGCTCATGTTGTCTTTCCACTGGGGATTCAGCTTGAAATCCAGAAGCCCTGGCCCCGTGAAGGCTTGAGGCTGGGCGACTCGAAAGACCAGCAGACCGACGACCAGCACGAGGATCAGCGACAGGCCTGTGCGCATGGCGTGCACGAACAACCGCTCGCCCTCAGGAACCGGCCCACACGCGCCTTCCTCCTCGATGCGCAATGACAAACGCATGCGTCCTAGCCGTCCGGCCACATCGACCAGTGGGCCCTCACTCATGAGAAGCGTCTGCTGCCCGACGACCAGATAGCGCAGCAGATACGCCAGTCCGACGATGAGCAGGAAACTCAGGACGCTGATCTTGGAGGCCACCGCGAGCCCAAAGGCGACCGCCATGCCCAGCACGCTGCCCCAACCGTCCCCTTGGGCCACCCGCACGGCCAGATAGAGTGTCAACGTGACATAGAGCGTAGTGGCCGTATCGACGGTAAAGTAGTGCGATTGCTGGATGTTCAATACCGTCACGGAGAGCAGCAGGGCCCCCAGCAGGCCCACGCGCGCATCGTACAGGCGGCGTCCGGTGAGAAAGACCAGCAATACGCAGAGCATATCCATGACGCCCGAGAGCGCGCGCCCCACCAGATAGATGCCATCGTAGCCCGTCTTGCCCAGCACCTGGCCCACGAACTTGGTCAGCGCGATGGGCAAGAGGCCGTATACATAGGTCCCATGACCGCGATTGTACGGGTTGAGCGGGTTTACCGTAGAGTCGAGATACTGCTTGAATGACTCTGGCCAATCCAGGCTGTTCTCCACCATGGTGAGAAAACGCTCATCAGGGTGCAGGTGTTGATGCTCGTCCCAATCGAGGCCTGTGAATCGAAACGCGGCGGCCAAGAGCAGGATCGCGACCAGCAAGCCCCGCATGACCTGAGCGTTGCTGGTGGTCTGCCCTAGCAGGCGCCAGCCCTTGCGTAGGCCGCCAACGACCATGTTCCACGACCAAGGCTGGGTCCCGAGGGCCTTCACTTCGTCTTGAGCGCGCGACGGCGCCATGGCGGGCGCGTGGGCATCATGGGGGTCGCTACCAGAGGGTCTTTCCGTCATATGGGCTATCGCTCTCCGTAAAAGATGACCAATGAGACCTTGTCTTCAAGATTGCGACGCGTGAGCAAGATGCCGGTGGGGAAAGCATTCTGCAGAGTCCGGATCGCGTCCTTGTCTTCAGGGTGGATGAGCACGGCAAACTTGCCGGGCGGACCCGAAAGAGGCGGCTGCCCCGCATCGAGCCGATCAATCTCGTTGTGCCAGTTCTGATCCTCACGCCTGAGCTGAGCGCGCACGGCATTGCCGTCGTGCCAATAGGGCTGTGTTTTGATATAGCTCTCGCCGTCATCGGCGAAATCATCGATGACCTGAGCCATCTCCAGAGAGATAGAGTAGTTGCGCTCGGGCAGGTTGGCAACATAGTCGCGGAAATAGAGCGGATACACCGCCTGCGCCTCCAGCGCGAGGACGACCACCAGAGCCGTCGTGCCCAGAGCCTTCAGTGCAGAGTGCGAGGAAAAGTGCCAGGCGAGAGTGCGGCCCTCGTCAAGGGTGAGGGCAAAGTGGAGCCGCCTCATACCATGGCCAGCGAGGGCCTCCGCAAACCGGCGGCGCACCAGCGTCGCCGCCACCGCGGCGAGGGTGATGGCTGGCGCCAGGGCGCCAAAGGCGCGCCCCGCATTGGGCACCTCATGGGGGAAGGCCAGGGAGAGGGCCGACGGCAGCAGCATCGTTAGCAGAACCACAGGAATCGTGGCGTTGTAGCCATGACGCCAGTGCCAGAGCACATAAGCGAGCCCTAGCACGAGCATCACGCCGGATAGGAAGCCGAACTCGCGGTAGAAGGGCACGTTGTTGATGGCCACGAGATCTCCGCGATAGTTAAACATAAGCAGGGCCCTGGTCATGGTGTCAAGCATTATCTGCGCAACCGAGCCCGAAATGGGCGCCTCCATGCTCGTGAGTCGGGTGCCCACGCGATAGAGATAGCTCTCCGGTTGCTCCAGGGCGTAGCGCCCCACTGGAATCAAGACCACGGCTGCTGCGAGAACCATCAACAGCAATTTGCCCAGATCGCGCCGCACCGCACTGCCGTGGCCGGCCAGGGCCAGCGCCACCACCATCCCGGCCACGGTCACAAAGGAGATCATAAAGGCATTGTAGGTGTAGAAACCCAGCCCCCAAAAGAAGCCGGCCACCACATAGAGCCAGGCGCGCCCGCTGCGAAGGGCGCGGACGAAAAAGTACCACATCAGCACCAGGATCAGGGGCATGGTGCACGATCGAAAGCCCGCCCGCGCGATGATGATGTGCCAATGGCTGATGCTCAGGAAAAAAGCCGCAAAGAGACCGGTCTCGGTGTCAAAGAGCTCCTTGCCTAGGAGATAGATGGCCGGAATGGTCGCCACACCCACCAGCGCCGAGGCCATCTTGATGGTGGTGTGACTCAGGCCGAACAAGGAGCAAAAGGGCGCCGCCAGATAGAAGAAAAGCCCCTCTCTGCCCGGATAGGACGGAAAGAAGATCAGGAATTCGCCGCGCAGGAGCAGTCGGATGTTGTTGTAGATGTGCGGCAGATCGCAGCCCATCTCGGCCGGGATGCGATCGATCCGGTGGAGTCGATAGAATGCGCCCAGCAACATGAGGCCGATGAGCAGCAGCTGATTCCAGCGCAGAATGAGCCCATCCCCTGGTGACGGCCGGCTGGAAGGTTCTTCTGATGTCTGCGCTGTCTGCCTAGGCCCTCGCCAGGTGGCCAGAGCCATCAGCACCAACGCACCAGCCCAGAGGGCCACCCCGCCAGGCGTGAACAGATTACCTGTGAAACGCGGAAAGGAGAGCAAGCCCAGGAGACAGGCCAGCCCCACCAGGTACCAGTCCACGCTCGATCCGGCTCCGACCGAGGTCTCTGACCTTGGCTCTCGCCGCTTTCTATAGATCAGCACAAAGAGCAGAGCAGCCCCAGCATAGAGCAGGCCCGCCAGCGTGAGGCGCTCACCCTCGTCCAACAGAGATTGCGCCGCAGCGCCTGCCGCGAGGCAGATCATCAGCAGTGCGGTCCCCTGTCGCTGGACGGCCCGCGCCAGGGCGGCGGACCAACGCCCCAGCGCATGATGTAAGGACTCCCAGTAACGTGCCACGATCTACATCTCCACTTCGTAAGAGATGAATAAGAGCTGACCCTTCCGATCGCGGAACTCGCGCAAGCGACCGGAGGGATAGACGCGGCGGACGTCCTGTAGCTCGCCCTGGCGCTCGGGCAGCAAGACGAACACCGCGTCGCGCGATCGATCCACAAAGTCGAGCGCCGCCGGCACGGGCGGGTTCACGTCCACGCCAGGCACTCCGCGGGCGAGGAAGGGGATCGTCGCATGCCCATAGTACATACGCGGGGCGCCGAAAAAGTAGAGCTGATAGCCGGGCCCCAGGGCATGCGCATATCTGCCCAACCGATCGGCGATAGCCGTGTTCTGGTCGGAATACATCTCGTTGGGAATGTATTCACCAAAATAGAAATGCAGACTGCTGTAGCAGCCGACGGCCACCAACAGACAGGAGAGCACGATGCCCCAAGCGCTGGGTCTGCCCAGAACGCGCTGCACAAACTCCCCCAGCTTGGTCGCGCCCAAAGCCACCAGGATCACAACTGCCGGGATCGACAGCACCAGACGAGGGCTGCTGGGCGGGTTCTCGACCAGCGCGCCGCCAAAGATGATCACCAGCAGGAACCAGACCCAGAGCAGGAAGTAACGTCTATCTCGAGAGCGCCTGATCGCGTAGGTCAGGCCGAACACAAAAAGGATCGACGTGACTGTCAGCAGCAAGGGCCTATTCGGGCGATAGTGAAAGGTGGGATCGTGGGAGTAGTTAAAGGCGAGCACCGCCTTGAGGAACTGCCCAAAGACCACGCCAGCCACACTCTTGCCCGTGCGCTGCACCTCTGCATCCACCCATCCAGACGGAAAGATACCAATCCAGCGCCAGCGTGCCATCATCTCGGCCGGGTGGGCGCGAAAGTAGAGCAACAAGGGAAGCGCGGCGAGCAGAGCTGCCGCGGCAAAGATAAGCAAGTAGGTTAGATTCTGATCAAGGAAATCTCGATCGGAGAGGGCACGATGAAGAAGGTACAGTGCCAGAATGATGGGAATCAACTGAGCGCCCATGTAAAAGTAGACGGCCAATCCAAGAATCAGCCCGCCCATCACGACGGCGAACGGCCTCCTCTTTTCCAGACCAACCTCCAGGCAATAGATCGTCGCCACGGCGAAAAAAGGATCCCAGATATTGTTGAGAGCGATGCGGCCAAAATGGATCGCATAGTGATAGGCCAGAAAAAAGGACGCGGCCAGCAAGGCCACCCAGCGTCCATACGAACGTCGTGCGAAAAGGTAGAGCATGGGCACAATGGCGGTTGATACGAGCGGCGAGAGGGCTCGCAGGCTGGCGACGCTTACGCCGAAGAGGCTCAGCGCGGCAGCCTGCAGGTAGAAATAGAGCGTTGCGTGTGACAGCCAGCCGGTGCGAAAGGGGTCGGTGCTGCGCCCTTCGAGAACGCTCAGTGCCTCCAGCCCCATGGCCGCCTCATCACCGGAGAGGACGTGCGGCACCGTCTCCAGACGCACGGCACGCACGAGACAAGTGCCCACCATGATGACGACCACCAGCCCTACCTCAAAGCCATTGACCCTAAGCTGATGCCAAAGCTGTCGCCAGGCCGTGGGAATGCCCCCCCAATCAACAAAGGCCGCGGCAAACAGAGCCATTCCGCCCGCCCACAGCCCGAGACGTAGTCCAGACGAATGCCCGGCGAGCAGCGCGCTGGCCCGCGCTGGGACACTGAGAGCCGCATAGAGCACCGAGCCTACCCCGATCACCAGTACCACGAGACGGGTCACGCTCTGGCCAAGTGCCCACCAGACCTCCTTGAGGATGCCCCCGGAGATGCCACGCACCTCCTCTCTGCCTTCCAAGCGTCCCATGACGAGAGAGAAGGCCAACATGGCCACGGCATAGAACACGATGCCATCCCAGATCAGCTCGCGCTTCTGGAGAAAGGTCCTCTGTCCCCAGATGGCCAAGAGCAGCGCCAGGATCAGGAGCAGCAACGTCGCTCGGTCTTTCTGGCCCCTCATGCGTCTCTAGACCTTCCGCGCCTTGACGGCTAGGTTGACAAAAGTGCGTTTGCGCGCCAGGCGCCGCGCATCCTCGTTCCAGCGGTCCACCCAGTTAAAGAGTGCCAGGGCCCAGTTCATCGGGTTCAGGAGGCTCCCCGAGTTCTCCGGGCCGCGGAAACGATCGGCGGAGCGGCTGATGAACTCGGGTAAAAGACGTGCCTCAAGCAGGCCCCTACCCAGCGTGTAGACAATGAATTGCGTGCCCGGAAAACAATAATGGGTCAGGAACTCGAAGCGTTCGATTCGCAGGCCAGCCTGCTCCACGACCGAGACGAGCTGCTCAGCCGTATAGAGACGCTCATGGTTCGTCCAGATCCCGGCAAACGGCCCTCGACGGATGGGCCGCCCCACAAGGCGCTCCAGCGACCAGTTGAGCGGATCATACCAGAACGGATAGCGCGCAGGTGGAACGGTCAGGGCCATAATCCCGCCCGGTTTGAGCACACGATGGACCTCGCGTAGGGCCTGCGCGTCATCCGGGAGATGCTCCAGCACCTCGGATATCAGCACGCGGTCGCAGGATGCAGACGCGAGAGGAAGATCAGCCAGGTCGCCCTGGAGCACATGGACCGCGTCAGCCGTGACCTGTTGGTGCGCGACCTCGAGCACTGCCGGATCGCCATCGATGCCCAGAAGCCGACATCCTGGCACCAGCTGCGAGATGATCTCAAGATAGTAGCCCCGTCCGCAACCACAGTCAAGCACCACCTGCCCTGGGGCGAGCTCCAGGTAGGCGATCATCCGACGCACGCGACGCTTGTAGGCCACATCCGATTCGTTGCGCAGCAGCCTGCGCAACAGCCATTGCCCCTCGGAGGAGAGGTCAGGGACGCTGCTCACAGCCATCCTCTTCGTCGAATGAGGGCAGCGGTCTTCCTACGACCATAGCCTCAAACAAACGCTCGTACTGCTCGATGGAACGATCAGGCTGAAAAATGGCGTGGATCTCGTCGTAGGGCCTGCGGTAGGCTTCAATGCAATCAAGAACGCGCATCAGTCCTTGCGCGAGGGCCTCTTCATCGCCTGGCCGCACGAGCAGACCCATGCCCGAGCGTTTGACCGCCTGGCGCGCCCCAGGGATGTCCGTGGCGACGACCGGCGTGCCGCTCAGCATCGCCTCGACCTGAACACTGGCCAGGCAGTCGCTGCGGCTGGGCAGAACAAAGACGTCGCACATGGCATAGAAATTCGCCACCTTCTGAGGGTCCGTCAGCAGGCCCAACATCAGCAGCTTGTCACGCTGAGCTTCAATCAAGGGCAGACACCTTTGGTAGAACCGCTCGTAGACGACATTCGACTCGCCGGCAAAGACAAAGCGTACATCGGGCATCTGGGCGCTGAGCAGTGGGATGGCCTGGAGCAGGTAATCGAAACCCTTTTCCTCGACAAAGCGTCCGGCGAATCCCACGACCCTATGGCCGTCCAACTGCAACTCGCGGCGCCAAGCCTGAGCGGCGAGGCGATCAGCAAGCGGAAAGGCCACCGGAGGAAAGATGTAAACCGTCTTGTCTAGAAAAGGGCGCAGGAACTCGGAATGGACGGCATAGTCTCGCGTGTAGATGCTGATGACATCGGCGGCGCGCGCGCCGCAGCGCATCATCACGTTCATTCCGCCCTGCACAAACCAGTTCCCCAACCCAGCGGGCATCACCACATCGCCGTGATGCGTCATCAGCAGCTTGCGGCCCGCACGGTGGGCTAAGAACCCCACCAGCCCGGTCTCGAGCATCGGCGTATGGACCTGGACCACATCGTGTTCTTGGAGCAATTGCCATATCACGGCAGGAAAGGTCGGCATGATCTGGCCGCGGCTCAGTCTGAGCAGGGTAGGCACGCGCACAATGCGCACGCCGTTGTGCTCATCCTCACGGGGCAGCTTGCGATCGTACCACGAGGAGACGACCGTCACGTTGTGCCCCAAGCGGACCAATCCCTCGGCCATGCGCTGCGCGAAGGCTGTCAGGCCAGTCCAATGGGGATAATAGTAGGTCAGCACCATCAGGATCTTCATCGCGAAGGCAACCCTTGAGAGATCACGGCTCTATCGCAATTCTGTAGACTCTTTTGAGGAGGCTGTCACCTGGCTGCGTATCTGAGCATAGCTGAGGCCCTCTCGCGCAAACCCCACCAGCCCAAAGACGATGAGGGCGATATTGGTGTAGACATGTAGCCCCAGGGCGTAACCGAATGCCGGGCTCTCGGCCACACCATAGACAGCCAGGGCCTGCACGGCCGCCCATTCGAATACCCCCATGGCCCCCGGGGAAGAGGGGATCACCATGCTGAACCCCGTGGCGCACAGCACGAGCGCTGCAGCCGTGAAAGGCAGATAGGTCATGCGAAAAGCCGCCATCAGAGTATAGTTGAACGTTGCGTAGCCCAGCCAGATCAACACCGAGCTGGCCGCAATGCCGGGCAGCAATTGGCCCCGGGTGAGCACCCCGAAACCATTCACGAGATTCTGCAGCGCCGTCTTGAGTTTGGCATGCCCCACGATGGGGATCCGGCCGATGATGCGCCACACCCAATTCACACCCCTGTCGCCGAAACGTGAGAGCACGATCAGGACGGTGGTGCCTGCGATGGCGCCCATGCCGAACAAGAGCCCGCCGCGTACGGCCCAGGCAGGTAACTCCACAAAGGGGATCAAGGTGACCAGGAGGAGGACCACCGTGAGCACATCCAGCAGGCGTTCGATGAGCAACGTGGAGAGGGCCTGCCCAATGCCGCCCTCGATGAGGCGCCCGACCAGATAGGCTCGCACCACCTCCCCGGCCTTGGCTGGCAGGATGTTGTTGAAAAAGTAGCCGATGTTCACAAAGCGATAGACTCTGGCTAGGGCCAGGTGCGTATCGGGATACATCAGCAATCGCCAGCGGTAAGCGCGCGTCCAGTTGATGAGGACAAGCAACAAGAGCGCAGGCAATAGGTAGACATAGCGGGCCTGACGGAAAAGCTGCCAGAGCTCATCCCACTGAAGGTTGCGCACGGCCAGATAGAGAAAGAGCAAGCTGATCAAGATGCCGATGATGAGACGGTGTCGTCTGTTCATGCACCCCTCACAAAGCGAGTCCTCGGTCTAGAGGCGAACAACGAGCGCATTATAACAGCCCGACAACAATCCGCAAAAAAAGGCGCCCCGAGAAGATGGTAAAGAAAAACAGCATAGTCAATCCAAGGCGAATATGCGCCGGATGAAAGGATGTATCAGGGTTTAGGGGAAATCAACCTCAGGCGGGGGCAGCCCCACAGCCGCGTCGCCAAACAAGGCCAGAAGCTCCGACCGATCGAGTGGTTGCGTTTTGGCGAAAACGAGGGGCATAGGATGGTCATAGACGCTATAGCTCTCATCGGCGCGGCCGAGGTTCAGCCTACACTGCTCAGCCTCGGCTTCGGCGAGCAGCGGCGGCTTGGGCAGCCTAGGATTGGCGAAGGTGTCGTTGACCAGTTTGACGCCCAAAAGCTGGGGATACTCGGCCGCAAAGTAGACCAACTCGAACCCGAGACGCTCCCCCAACAGCAATTCGTAGTAGCGGCTGGTGAGCGGATAGCGCTCGGGCAGACGCGGGATCGTGTTATAGAGCCGGTTGGACGAGAGAACGATATACTCGTTGTAAATGAGCGCCTCCAGCAGATCCTCCAGCTTGGCTGTGTCGTCAGGATCATAGGCTGCGAACTGGCTGATGTCGTGACGTCGGTAGCATCGCAACGCGCCTGTGCCCTGCAACAGAGGCAACGGGTCATCCCAATGCTCGACCATGATCGGGCTAGGCTGAGGCAGATTCTCGCACAACCAGGCCGTGGCCTGGATCCAGGTATGCTCCTGGCTGTAGATGTGCAGAAAGGCGGCTGCATAGAGACCCGTGGCGCCCAGGACCAGCGCCAGGGCGCCGATGCCCACAGCGCGCAGCCATACTCGTCCGCTGCGTCTGCCCAGCGACACGATGGCGGTCAGAGCCCAGGCGGCCCACAAGCATAGCAGGGGCAGAACAGGCAGCATGTAGCGCAGGAATTTCACGTGGAACGAGCCGACGATTCCAAAGTAGAGCGCAAACCAAACGAGGGGAATAGATAGCTCGCCAAAGCGCTGCCAGCGCCGCCCCACGATGGAAGCCGCCGTTTGGGCCACGACGCCGGGTATGGCCAGAAACCCAGTCAGGCCCAGAGGAATGCCTAACGACCAGACCACAGCCTGCCAGATGGGGTAAAGGTAGGGCAGCGTGCCCAGGAACTGGCGTGTGTAAGGGATGTCGGCCACACCGCGCGCCATATAGCTCTCGTGCATGACATCGACAGCGAACGAGACGACATCGATCAGAGCATAGGGCTCACAGAGGAGAAAAGTGACGAGCGCGACGAGGCCCGTCAGGCCGATGCCCAGCGGGGGCCGCCACCATCTGCAGGCCCAGCGCCCAGTGAGCGGTTGCGCCTCGCTACGCGCCGCCGAGGTGCCCATTACCCAAGCGATCACGATGGGAACAAGCAAGGGCGCGGCACTCACTTTCGTGGCCAACGCCATACCCCAGGCCACGCCCAGGGGCCAGGCCAGACGCATATCAGTGCGGCCCACCACATGCACCGCCAGCACGATCGTCAGCGTTACGAAAAAGGCCAGCAGCGAGTCCACCGTGTAAAAGTGCGCCAACTGGATATGAAGAACGGCCAGGCAGACGAAAGCCGCTGCCAACAGTCCCGTCCATTCGCCATACAGCTTGCGCCCAAGCCGATAGACCAGATACACAGTGCCCACATCGAAAAGGGCCGAAAGCAGGCGCCCCACCATATAGCTCGACTCGAGCGTGGCATAGTCGACGTCAAACTGGCCAGCCAGATCGGCCAGGAGGCGCAAAAGATAGATGGGCAGGGAACCATAGGCGAAAAACCCGGGGTTCCAGGAGCTATCCGGCGTGAGCAAGGAGGCATCGGGCGGCCAGGGAAAGGAAAGGTCATCGGCTACGAGGAGAATTTGGCGCTCGTCGGGATGGAACAGATAACCATTGTCCCATTTTATGTTATAGACGCGCATCAGAAACGCGCCCACGACAATCACGATCAGGATCAGCGTTGAGAGCACTTGGCGTCGGGCTTGTTTGGCCATGATCCCCACATGCGTGATTTCGTCAGAACCGGCCGATGACGAGATCGCCTAGCGGGTGAGCTTGACTCACAGAGGACAATGGGATCGCTCGCGTCTCAGATGTAGGACTGAAGCACCTCTTTGATCTTCTGGATCGGTACATAGCCCGCGAGGCGCTCCTTTTCCTCTCCATCCACAAAGAGGATCAGCGTGGGCAGGTTCAGCACGCCCAGGCGCATGGCTGTGTCTCCATTCGCCTGCACGTCGAGCTCCACGATCTGGAGCTTGGCCGCCTCTTCCTCGGCCAGCGTCGCCAGGAGAGGTCTCATCATCTTGCAGGGACTGCACCACTCTGCCCAGAAATCGACCAGGACGGGCAGCTCGGCCTGACGCACAGTCTCCTCAAAGTCCGCGTCTGTGACGGCCAGAAGATGGGCCACAGGGGCTCCTCGCTTTCTATACTCCAGAAGCGCCGTGCTGGCGATGAGAGATCACGGCTGCTGGGAATCCTCCGCTTCAACAAGCCCTTCGGGCGGCGCCCCCGCGAACTTGAGGAAGAACGAGATGATGCGATCGAGCTGCGCACGGCTTTCAGAGGGATCGCCAAGGCAGCGTTCGATGTGATGACTCATGATCTGCAGGCCCGCCTTGTCCAGGGCCGCACGCGCAGCCATTACCTGCGTCACAATCGACTCACACGTGCGCTCCTCAAGTACCATCCGTTGTATGCCGCGCATCTGCCCCTCGATGCGCCGCAGGCGCCGGAGAATCTCTTCTTTTTGCGCCTGATTCAAGGTCTCGTCAGCCATAGGCCTCTCGATTGCTGGCTATATCATCCACGACCGACCAGGGCTACATCATAAGCCACGGGCCCTCTGGCGTCAAACCGAACAGAAACAGCCTGCCGGACTCTGACCGTCCGACAGGCCGTGTAGTCTGTGCTGGGCGTCCAGCTAACGGATGATGAGCGCGCCGATGCCTGCGTTGATGTCGATCTCGATCGCCTCTTCGCCCGAACGATAGTCCTCACTGAGGTAGCTATTCCCATCGCGGCGAAAGCGCTCGGCAACATCGACCGAGCCCAGGCCGCCATCCACGTCGATGCGCACCGCCCCCTCCTGCGGGGCTCGGATCTCGAGCCTGCCCACGCCCCCATCGACGCGCGCTCGGTACACGCTCCCCTCGGGCAAGGAGAGTGCGACGTCGCCCACGCCCACATTGAGATCGAGTCGCGTCAGATCGAGCTGAGAGAGATCCAACTGGGACCGATTGATGCCGCCGTCGACGTCAAGGCGCAGCGGCACATCCGGATTGAGCCGCACCTCCCAGCGGTCGGCGGCCTCGCCGGGAAAGGGACCCCAGCCCCTGAACTCGCTACGCAGCTCGACCTGTAGCTCGTCGCCTGTCCGCTCTACATCGGATAGAAAGCGTCCGCGTCTCTCATCGTAGCGGACATCCGCCTCAAAGAGGTTGCCCGAGTCGTCCAGCGCCCCAAGCTCCAGGCGTCCCATCGCCAACTCCAGATGCACCCTCGCCGACGTCGCTCCGTCGAGGGCGTGAGAGTACGATTGGGTCACAAGCCGCTCCGCCCGAACCAGCCAACGGCTCGGAGCCACGGCCAGCACGATCCCCACCGCGAGGATCACGATGGCCAGAAAGAGGATCTGCCCGATACGCGTGCGGCTGAGGATGACATCGAGGCCGATGATCACCAACAGAAGCGGCCACCAACGCCAGAGTTGACTCCAGGGGATCTGCCAGATGCCCAGTTGGCTGAGCAGCAAGGCCACGCCCAGCAACACCAGCAGGATCGGCGCTGCCAGATGGGTGCGAGGTTCCTCCTCCATCAGCCTCTATCCCTCAGGTTGTTGAGAAGCAGCACTGCGCCCAGGGCGATCAGCAGGAGGGGCCACAGGCGGCCTATCCACCAGAGCAGTCCCAGATTGCTCAGCAACACCAGGAGGCCCAACCCAATCAGGACGCCGCCTGCGATGAGGATCCTGTTGTTCGAGGACTCGTTTTCTCGCCCGGTGCCGCCCAAGGCGTGCTGCGCATCGCGCCCCAACTCTCGAGCGCGCTGGCGCATCTCCTGCACATTCTGCCGCACCATCTCATCCGTGTTTTCGAATGCGGTATGCTCCGGCGCCATAAAGAGCCACAGTAGCACATAGGCCACCAGGCCAATACCATTGATCATCGCTGCGATCACAAAGGCGATGCGCAGCAGGAGCGGGCTGATACGCAACGTCTTTGCCAGTCCCCCGCACACGCCAGCGATGATCTTGTCTGTATCGCTGCGGTAATAGCGTTTCATCGAGGGCACCCCCTGTAAGCCAAATCCTGACGACGCAGACCTCCCGGAACTGGCTTTTATCTCGCTCCGGGGGCACCTACTATACGCCCACCCAAAACGAGGGTTGCGCTGGGGAAACGCAGCCTATCAACGTCTCCCAAACTCGCGCTCGAGCTGGGCCTGGCTGAGGTGGATCATGGTGGGGCGCCCATGGGGGCAGGTGTGGGGAAGCTGACTGCGTTCCAATTGGCGGCTGAGGTCGCGCATCTCGGCCATCGAGAGGGTCTGGCCGGCGCGTACGGCCGTGTGGCAGGACAGGGTGATCAGGGCCTGCTCCTCCCAGGAAAAGCCCTCCTCGCACTGTGCGGCGGCCTCCACCATCTCGGAGATGGCGATGGCTACATTCTCGCCCGCCAGGCTGGCGGGGATACGTCGGACGAGAAACGTACTGCCGCCAAAGGGGCTGATCTCGAACCCAAAGGCCTGCAACGTCTCTAGCTGCTCCTCCAGGAGCGTGGCCTGCTGGGGGCTGAACTCGATCGGCAGCGGTTCGAGCAGCTCTTGCGAAGCGACGCCCGCTCCAGCGCGCTGCGCCACAAGCTCCTCGTACCGAATGCGCTCGTGGGCCGCATGCTGGTCGATCAGATACATGCCACCGGGCCCCTCGGCGATGATGTACGTCTGAGCGATCTGCCCGACGACGCGCAGCATGGGCAGACGCTCGCCAGGAGCCGGCGCGGCCTCATCCTGTGCTTGACCTGCCTCAGGGCGTAACGCCGAACCGGGGCCGCGCCCCAACTCGAGCGCCATGCGCGCCTGCTCGGCGGAGAGCGAGGGTGAGCCAGCGTGTGCCCGAAGGCCCCACCTCTGGTCGGCGCCAGCCATCCCCCCCATTAGTGGAACCGGACGCTGCGCCATCAGTGTGGTGCGCACCGCACGTTGCAGCGCCGAGAACACCTTGTTGCGGTCGCGAAAGCGCACTTCGCGCTTGGTTGGATGGATGTTCACATCCACGGCCTCGGGGGGCAATTCGATGTTCAGCACGACCATGGGATGTCGACCCTGCGGCAGCAATGTGCGATAGGCCTCGCTCACCGCAAAAGAGAGGGTGCTGTCCAGGATCCAGCGCCGATTGACGAAATACATCATGTCGCGGCGGTCGTTGCGGTGCAGCGCGGGGGCCGAGATAAAGCCCCATACGATCACATCCTGTCCCGACTCCTCCCCCAGCGTACGCGGGATGGCCAGCATCTGCTCGGACACGTCCAGGCCATACAGTGACACGAGCACATCCATGAGCTGGCCGGTGCCCGCCGTACGCAGCACTTGACGCCCGTTGTGCTCCAGTGCCAAGCGTTTCTCAGGATAGGCCAGGGCATAGCTGGTGACCAGACGGGCCACGTGGCCCGCCTCGGTGGCATCGGTGCGCATGAACTTGAGCCGGGCCGGCGTGTTGAAGAAGAGGTTCTCCACCACCATCGTCGTGCCCTGTGCCCGGGCCTGAGCCTGCCGATGCATCACCTGGCCCCCTTCCAGGCGGATCAGCGTGCCCACCTCCTCGCCCTGGGCGCAGGTCGACAGGGTCAGGCGCGACACCGCGGCGATGCTGGCCAGCGCCTCGCCGCGAAAGCCCAGCGTTCTGACACGGTACAGATCCTCAATGGTGGCCAGCTTGCTGGTCGCATGACGCTGAAACGCCAGCTCAGCCTGGTCAGCTGGGATGCCCGAGCCGTTGTCGCTCACGCGGATCAGCCGTCGCCCGCCTTGCTCGATCTCCACCTGGATCTCATCGGCGCCTGCATCGATGGCGTTCTCGAGCAACTCCTTTACCACCGAGGCGGGACGCTCGACCACCTCGCCGGCGGCGATCTTGTTGGACACTTCGGGCGGCAGGATGCGGATGGGCATGTGAGGCCTTGTCCTTTCGTTGCACTTGATTCTACCATAGCCAGGAGCAGAGGCAACTGCCCGCGTCCGTGTCTGTGGGGGAGAGTGACAGGGCCGGCCGCTTGAAAGCGGGCAGGATCTATGGCTATAATGCCCGCATGCAAGAGGGCTAGCTGTTCCGTATGCAGGCTCTCTATGGCCTCGGCCGCAGAAGGGCATGATCGTCGTTTGGGCACAGCACGCTAAAGGAGCATGAAGATGGGCCAATCCGGCAAGATCACGGTACTGAATCCACAGGGCTACCCTCCCAAGATCAGTGGGCTGGGGATGGCCCCACGACCTGAAGCCCTGGACGGCAAGACGGTCTACCTCGTCGACACCCGCTTTGACGATGGCGACCGGCTGCTGCGCCAAATGGAGGCCTGGTTTCACGAGCACATGCCCCAGGTGCATGTGATCTTTGTGAGCAAGAGCGGCGTCTACACTCAGCCGGACCCCAGGCTCTATGCAGAGATCCGGGACAGGGGCGATGCGGCGATCGTCGCTGTGGGGCATTGAAGCACCTGTGCCCCGGCGGTCGCCGAGATTTGCATCACATTGGAGACCGAGTACGGCGTGCCTACCGCTTCAATCCAGACCGACATCTTTGAGCCGGCGGTTCGCATGGTCGCCTATGCTCACGGCATGCCTAACCAGCGCTTTGTCTTTGTGCCTCAGCCGGTCATGGGCAAATCGAACGCCGAGCTGCGCGCTTACGTGGACGGAAATGATCCCATCACGGGCCGACCGGTGATGCAGGAAGTGGTCGAAGCGCTGACCCGGCCGGTGAGCGACGAGGATCTACGCGGCACGAGCTATGACCGCTCCACGCCGCGGCTGGTGGAATCCGACAGCGAGGAGAATCTGCATCAGCTCTTCCTGGACCAGAATTGGACCGACAAGCTCCCGATCGTCCTGCCGACCGAGGAGCGCGTCGCAGAGATGCTGTCCTGGACGAGCCATGCGCCCGAAGAGATCGTGGGGCGCATGCGGCCCACCTCGACCCGTGAGGCCTGGGCCTTTACGGTGGAGAAGGTGGCCGTCAATGCGGTCATGGCCGGTGCCAGTCCTAGATACTTTCCCGTGATTCTGGCCCTGGCGGCCAGCGAAAGCAGCGCGCGGGGCAGCACGACCAGCTCAGCGGCCGCCATGGCGATGGTGAACGGCCCCATTCGCGAGGAGATCGGCATGAACTGGGGCACCGGGGCGCTGGGGCCGTACAATCACGCCAACGCCACCATCGGGCGGGCCTATGGCCTGCTCTCGCAAAACCTGCAGGGTGGATCGGTGCCCGGCTTGACCTATCTGGGATCACAGGGCAACAACTATGCCTACAACAGCCTGACCTTCGCCGAGAATGAAGCGGCCAGCCCTTGGGAGCCGTTCCACGTACAGCACGGCTTCAAGGCCACGGACAGCACGGTGAGCGTCTTTGGCGGATGTCGTTCGACGGCGTTCTGTCTGGGGCTGCGCGAGCGCTATTGGCGGGCGCATGTGATCAACATGCTGCGCGGGCTACACCCCCACAATCCGCCCACCTTTATCCTGGATCCGACCACCGCTCGGCAGTTCATCGATCGCGGCGGCTTTGACACCAAGGAAAAGCTGATCGACTGGGTCTATCACCATGCCACCATGCCGGCCTCGGTCTACTGGGACTATCAGCTCATCCAGAACTATGTCTACCCGCGGGCGCTGAATGGCGAGCAGCCCTGGGCCTACAATCTATCGGCGGCAGATGACGAGATGATCCCCATCTACCGGCATGAGGACATTCATGTAGTGGTCGTCGGAGGCGAGACCAACGCCTACTGGCGCATCATGGGCTGCAACTATCGGGGCACCGTGTCCGTGGATGACTGGCGCTAGCGTTTGACCATGAGAGGCATGGGCGCGCGAGGTCCATGCCTCTCGGGCCCTCGACACCAGACGACGCTGAGCGAACGCTTGCTACACCCGTTGAGGCTCAAAGATAGTTGCGCCCAAGGCTTGAAGCTCATGCAGGCTCGCGCCACGTAGAGGCACGCCCTGGCTGTCGCGACCGAGCCGCGTCTGTCCGCGGTGATCCGAGTCGTGATAGTCGGTACCGCCGGTGGTGATCAGTTGCAGACGCTGGGCGATGGCCTCGAAACGAGTCGTCTCCTGGGAAGTATGCTTGTAGCTATAGACCTCGACGCCGCGCATGCCCAGTTGGGCGAGTTGCTCGATCTCCTCGGCATCTAGATGCATCTCGCCGGGATGGGCTACCACCGGGATGGCGCCGATGCGTTGTAGCGCCTGGATCGCCTCCTGCGCGGTGAGCATCTCGCCTGTAGGGCGGTCGGTCCACCAGTAGGAGCGCACCTCTGTGCCCAGGGTAGCGAGCATCGCGCGATAGCGCTCTCTGACCTCGGGCCAGTAGGATTCGGCCCAGCGCTCCGGCTCGAGCCGCCCGAAAAAGACGTAGAGGCAATGACGGGGCGGGATGACCAATTCCTCGGAGAGGGTCCGAAGCTTACGCGAGACCACCGCCGCCAGATGAAAGGCCGAGGGCATCGTGCCGGCCGGCTCGCCGAGGTCGGCTGCAGACACAGTGATGCCATGCACGTGACCGTTGAGCCGAACCCGGATCGGGTCGGCTAGGCTCTTGCGACACATCTGCAGTGCCCAGGCATAGTCTCGGTCGCGGATGCCGTCCAGATAGTCCATCAAGCCTCGATCGCGGCGCGCCACGTTCGGATCAAAACCATAGCCCAGCATGTGCACCGCGCGCCCGCCAAAGCGGCAGGTGATCTCGATGCCTGGCATGAACCCGATGGCCTGGCTCGCAGCGGTCTGCTGGGCCTCATCCAGGCCCGCGATCGTGTCGTGATCGGTGAGGCTGAGCTCCTTCACGCCCTCGCGCGCGGCAAGCTCCACCAATGCGCGTGGCGCGAGCAGACCATCAGAGTAGTTCGAATGAGTGTGTAGATCGCGCACAAATCTTCCTCTGTAGCGAAATTCCTGCCATGTCCAGACTTTCACCCGCACTGCGATGTCAGCACGCGCCCACCCGCGGCGGCAAGGGATCCACGTTCTCGGCCATGAGCTGGATCAGGCGAGCCAGCATCTCGCGCTGCAACGCTGCAGCCTGCGGCTCGTCCCACAGGTTCCGCAGACAATGTGGATCCTCTCGCAGGTCATAGAGCTCGCCGCGCTCACCGCGGCCGTGCCAGGTGAGGAGCGCATCGGAAGTGCGCACCGAGCGACGTACGCCCGGGCTCTCGATCAGCAGCGCCTCGCGCACGCGCTCCGTCGGATCCTCCAGCGACCCCTTCAAAGAGAGGCCTTGCACTCCCTCCGGGATTGGCATGCCCACCAGGTCGAGGAGCGTGGGCATCACGTCAAC
>JAFGLK010000191.1 GCA_016928125.1 Anaerolineae bacterium | reverse complement strand
TCTGGAATCGGCGTATCCTGCAGGCCGCCGATCACATCCTGATCCATGGCCAGATCTACAAAGAGCGCCTGGTGGGCATGGGTTACCACCCCGAGCGCGTGACCTATGCGCCGCTTCTGCATCTCTTCCTGGCACACCGCTATTGGGCCGAGCAGGGCGTGCTGGCCCAGAACGTGGAACGTGAGCCTTTCGCGCTCTTCTTCGGTCGCCTGGAGGCTTACAAGGGGATCGACCGGCTGATCTCAGCCTGGACCATGATGAGCGGGCCTGAGGCGCAGGGTTGGCAGCTCGTGCTGGCGGGCAGCGGTCCGCTGGAGAATGCTTGGGCCGGTGCACTCCCAGCGCGGGTGGAACTGCGCAATCGCCTCATCGAAGACGAGGAAGCGCTCGACCTGTTTCGACGCTGCAGCCTGGTGCTCTTGCCCTATACGAGGGCGACCCAGTCTGCCGTCATTGCAGCGGCTTATTTCTTCCGCAAGCCGGTCATCGTATCCCCCTCTGGTGCGCTGCCGGAGTACGTCGAGGACGGGCGCACCGGTTGGATCATCCCGGCCGGGCATGCGCCCTCATTCGCGCGCTGCCTCAGCGCTGCCGTGAGCGATCCAAGCCGGCTGGCTCGAATGGGCGAAGCAGGGCGTGCGTGGTATAATACGCAACGAGCGAAAGAGCAAGATATCCTGCTCGACATGTACGCGCGCGTGGCAGAGCGAGGGGGGAGATGAACGCAAGCGTCGAGTCTGGGCATCGTTGGACGCATGCAAGCTGGAGCAGGGCCGAGGTGCGCCCCAAACTGGCTCATGGGCTGACCGTCTCCGAGCGCCGCCTGCTGCTTGTCCTGGTCGATCTGGCCCTCGCGAATGGCTCGCTGCTGGTGGCCGCTGGGCTTTGGGCCGACTACTTTACCTTTTCCTCGGTTTTCGTCTTGCTCGCTGCCGGCAAATGGTTCATCACCCTGTCCCTGATGTGGCTTTTTTTCGGGTTTGTCCTGGATATCTACAACCTTCGCCGCACCAGTAGCCTGCTCGGCGGCGTCTCGAATGTGCTGGTGACTGCGTTGGTGGTGGGGATCGTCTATCGTCTGACGCCCTGGCTCACGCCGCCGGCGGAGCCGCGCCTGTTGTCTCTTACGTTCGTGGGGCTCTTGATCACGACGATCCCGGGCTGGCGCGCGCTATATGTGCGTCTTTTGTTGCAGCCAGCCTTCCAGCGCAGGGCCCTCATCGTTGGGGACGATGCGACAGCGCGCCGCTTCCAACAAGAAATCGCAGAGGCGTTGGCAGGCACCCAGACGGGCCTCTTTCAGGGCTCAGGCTATGAGATCGTCGGCATCGTGGATCGGCTCTCCATGGACGACGAAGATGCCTTGGATCCAGTGCAAGCGCTCTTGCGCTTTGTGACCCAACACGATCTCGATGAAGTGCTCATATGCGAGGGGAGCGGACTGTCGCCACTGCTCCAGGAAGCGCTGCTCGACTGCCGCGAATTGGGCATTCAGGTGACGCCCCTGGCTCTGGCCTATCAGAGACTGACCGAGCGCTTGCCTGTCGATTATGTCGAGCGCGATCTTGGCCTCATTGTAAGCCAAGAGGATAGACCCGCGATACGTCTGTATTGGGCTATCAAGCGGCTCCTCGATCTGGGCTTGGCCTTGGTTGGCGCTCTCGCCACGCTTTTGCTGGTGCCGTGGGTTGCTCTGGTCAATGCCTGTACCTCGCCGGGCCCCCTGTTCTATCGGCAGCATCGCGTCGGAAGGGGCGGTTGCTCGTTTGCCATGCTCAAGTTCCGGACCATGATCATGGGTGCTGAGGGCAACGAGGGGGCCATGTGGGCCGCCAAGGATGATCCGCGCGTCACGCCCTTTGGCCGTTGGCTGCGCCGCACCCGTCTCGATGAGCTGCCGCAGGCGATCAACGTTCTGCGCGGGGAGATGAGTTTTGTGGGACCGCGACCGGAACGCCCCCAACTCGTCGGCGAGATTTCGCGCTCTCTGCCGATATACCGGGTGCGACATGCCGTGCGCCCAGGGATCACCGGCTGGGCTCAGATCCACTTTCGCTACGGCCAGTCGATTGAGGATGCGCGCACCAAGCTCGAGTACGACCTCTATTATGTGAAACACTGCAGCCTGCTGCTCGACATCATAATCTTGCTCCGAACCATCTCGGTCATGCTCAAAGCAGAAGGTACCTAGGCCATGGCGCGCGTCCTGTTTCTGACCCAGGTTTTGCCCTATCCGCTGGATGCGGGCCCCAAGGTGCGCGCCTACTATGTGTTGCGCCAGCTGGCCGAAGAACATGCAGTGACCCTGGTCTCCTTTGTGCGTGAGGATGACAGCCCGGAGGCTATCGATCATCTCGCCGGGCTGTTTGAGGCCGTTCATGCCGTGCCTATGCAGCGTTCGCGCTGGCGCGATGCACGGGCCCTCGTGCGAGCCCTACTGGCGCGTGAGTCCATCGTGATCCTGCGTGACGAGATCGAGACTATGCAGCGCAAACTGCAGGCGCTTGTGAACGCCCAGAGTTATGACGTGATCCACGCCGATCAGACGTCGATGGCTCAGTATGCCTTGTATGCTCGGGAAGCGATTGCTGACAGCGATCGGCGCCAGGCTGCCAAGACGGTTGTGGACGTGCACAACGCCCTCTTTCGCGTTCCTCAGCAGCTGGCGAGCGCCAATGCCAGTTGGCCGCAGCGCCTGCTCATGGGCCGCGAAGCACGTCTGCTCGAGCAATATGAGAGGCGGACCTACGCGCGGTTTGATCGCGTGGTGTTTGTGAGTGACGCGGACCGGCTTGCGCTGGGGGTTGACCTCGGCGCTGCCCATGAGCCTGTGACGATCCCTATCTGCATCGATCCAGACGAGGCCCCGATGGTGCCCCTGGATGGTGAGGCGCAGCTCATCACGCATCTGGGCACCATGTTCTGGCCGCCCAATGTGCAGGGTGTGGCGTGGTTCATCCGCGAGATCCTGCCACTGGTGCTCCAAGAGGCGCCCGCGGCCCGGTTGGTCCTTATTG
>JAFGLK010000190.1 GCA_016928125.1 Anaerolineae bacterium | reverse complement strand
CCGGGCGCGCCATAGTTCACGTCGTCGTCAAAGGCCCGCTTCGAGAGGGCGGCCAGCGCCTCGGCCTCGGCTGGCCGCGCCTTGCGGATCTGCAGCATGTTGGTTCCCCCTTGTCATCCCTCGCGGCTCTGTGGGCAGAGACCAGCATTGCACAGGCTACCTGACACCCTATGTCAGGTATACGCGACGAGGGCATCACTCCCCGGCCGGCGGGGCGACGCTCGTCGCGGCGCGTTTCGCCGTGGCGGCGGCCAGCGCGGCCTCGCTCAGCAGCGCGAGGGCCATGATCCCGGCGACGATGTAGAGCAAGCCCGAGACGTCCAGGGTGGGCACAATCCCTACGCCGTCGCCCATGGCGCTGGCTGCCCCCATCCCCACCAGGGCCATCACCGCCGTCACGGCGCCATAGGCCCCGAACACCCGGCCGCGATAGGCGTCGGGCGCGTGGCTCTGCAGCCAGGTCTGGCTGGCGATCAGCCAGGCCATCAGGAAAGGCCCGATGACGATCAGCCCAACCAGCACGGCCCAGAGGAGCGGCCAGTGGACCAGGATCAGCAAGAGCCCCCCGGCCGCCAAGGCGCCGGCGGCCCAGAGATGGCTCGTCTGAAAGCGGTGCCCGATCTGACCCACAAGCAGGCCCCCCAGGATGCCGCCGGCGCCGCGCGCCGTGAGCACCCAACCGTAGCCAACCGCGTCCAGCCCGACGATGTCGGTGAAAAAGGGCACCATCAACACGGTGAGCATGCTGTCGGCCAGCAGCGCCACGCCGTTCACGAGAAAGGCCCGCGCCAGGGGTGGGCGCGCCGCCATCAGTCGCAGCCCGGCGGCCAGATCGGCCCACACGGCCCGGAACGACGCCCCCGCCGAGGGCCCGGCCCCCTCCTGACGCGGCGCCCGCAGCGCCTCGGGGGGCACGCGCATCAGGCCCAGCAGCAGGCTGGCCACCAGGTACGACCCGGCGTTCAGCAGCACCACGCTCCCCAGCCCGAGCCAGCCCAGCATCCAGGCCCCCACCGCGGGGCCGAGCACCCGGGCGATATTCTCGCCCAGCGAGTCGAGTGCGTTGGCCGTCACCAGGCGGTCCTCTCTCACCAGGTGGGGCAGCAGGGCGTTGTTGGCCGGGCCGTAGAACTGGCTCACCGCCGACTGGGCGAATCCCACCAGGTACACCATCCAGATCGTCTCGGGCGAGCGCACGAACAACAGAAGCAGCAGGATCAGCGCGCGCAGCAGATCGGCGCCGATCAGGGTCCCACGGCGATCCCAGCGGTCGACGAACACCCCCGCCATGGCGCCCAGGAGCACGGGCGGCACCGCCTGGACCATGAACATGGCCCCGCTGGCCAGCACCGAGCCGGTGAGCTGATAGACGAAGAAAGGCAGGGCCGCAAAGCGGGCCCAGTTTCCCAGCATGGAGACGAGCTGTCCCCACCAGAGCAGGCCATAGTTGCGTTGGCGCAGCAGAGCGAGCATGGCGGCTCCTTCGGCAGGCTTTGGGTCTTCAGGCGCCTGGCACCCGACTGGGTACGGGCAAGTGCCTGGCACCTGATGCATTGGGCGGCATTGTAGCCCACCCCGACGCAGAGCGCCAGCGACGCGCACGCATCGCCCGCCTTCGGCTGGACGCGCGCCGCGGGGCCGACTACAATGCCACAGGCCACGGAACCCGGACACCCAGGCGGAGGAGAGCCCATGTCCCCATCAATCGACGATCGCCCCAACCTGCTCTATATCCACTCCGATCAGCACAATCCCTACGTGCTGGGCTGCTACGGCGACCCGGTGATCGCCACGCCCAATCTCGACCGGCTGGCGGCCCGGGGGGTGCTCTTGGAGAACGCCTATTGCCCGTCGCCCATCTGCGTGCCCTCGCGCATGGCCACCCTCACCGGCCGGCACCCCTTTGAGAACGACTGCTGGACCAACGAGCACGCCCTGGATTCGGGCATTCCCACTCTGGCCCACGCCATGGGCGCGGCGGGATACTGGCCGGTGCTGATCGGGCGCATGCACGCGCGCGGCCCGGACCAGCTCCACGGCTACGCCGAGCGCCTGGTGGGCGACCATAGCCCCAACCACATCGGCGGCACCCCGGGGGTGGACCATGGCATGCTCACCGGCACCCAGGGGCCAGCGCGCATCAGCCTGGAGCTGTCCGGCCCAGGCCAGAACGCCTATGAGGTGCACGACGAGTACGTGACGGCGGCCACGGTGGCGCGCCTGAACGAGTTGGGCGTCAGGAGGAATTCGGGCGTCCCCTGGGAGCCTTTTTCCCTCTCGGTGGGGTTCATGCTGCCGCATCAGCCCTTTGTGGCCCATCGCGCCGACTATGAGCGCTACGCGGGCCGGGTGCCGCCGCCGGATCACCCCGAGCCCTGGGGCGCTCACCTGCACCCCTATTTCCGCTGGTGGCGCGAGCGCTGCGGCATCACCGAGGTGAGCCACGAGGAGACCATGCGCGCCCGGGCCGCCTATTGGGCGCTCTGCGGGCGCGTGGACGAGCTGGTGGGCGACATCCTGGCCGCCCTGGAGGCCAACGGCCTGGCCGAGAACACCCTGATCATCTACAGCTCGGACCACGGCGAGCAGGCCGGCGAGCGCGGCCTGTGGTGGAAGCAGACCTTTTACGAGGAGGCGGTGCGGGTGCCCATGATCCT
>JAFGLK010000189.1 GCA_016928125.1 Anaerolineae bacterium | reverse complement strand
TTGTCAACACGATGAAAGTAAGGGCTGACGAGGGATGGCATGCTGTGCCGCACCACGCTCAGATGAGATGCCTCACCTAGCGGTTGATCCGAAGTAGAGCGAATGGCAGCGATGGCGCATCTTGGCCCTTTGATGTATCATATCTTCTGGAGCAGCACAGTCTCAATCGAACGGACCGCTCACCGATGCGGAAGCTTTTCTACCGACTGTATCTCCAACTGATCAAGCTCAGCGTCGGACTGCGACAGCGCGCGTTCGCCGCCTACCTCAGCGGGCGCAAAAGCCAACTGGTCGAGGCCGATCTCAGCTATCTCTACCTGGCAGGGATCGATCTGCGCGGTGCCAACCTCTATAGGGCCAAGCTGATTCGAGCCGATCTTCACGGCGCCAGGCTGAACGGAGCCAACCTGCAGGAGGCGGATCTGCGCTATGCCGATTTGCGGGGGGCGGATCTGCGTGAGGCTAACCTCCTGGAGGCGGATCTGCACGGCGCCAACCTCCAGGGCGCGCAGATAGACGCCCTCCAGCTTGGCCTGGCGGGTTCGCTCGAGAGGACGATCTTGCCCACAGGAGCACGCTATCAGGATCAGTACGCGGACCGCCAGAGGTGAGCTTGCGGCGCGTGCCAGGATGCCTGCAGCGGAGCTCTCTCAAGGGGCCGAGATCGTCGGCCGAGCAGGCCGTGGCCAAGGACGGCTTTGACGCCCCCAGCCACAAGCCTTATACTTGGCGGCATGTTGCTCTGCGAGATAGCCGCAGAGTTCGTGCATCCATACGCAGCCCAACACATCGCTGAGGAACCCACCCATGGCCACTGCCCTCTCACCCAGTCCGTCCACCGCACGCCATTGGCTCTGGCGGCCCAATCTGATCGTGTTCATCTCCAACGCCTGCATCATGGTGCTCGAGTTGGTGGCCGAGAGGGTCATCGCGCCCCACGTGGGCGTCTCGCTCTACACGTGGACCAGCATCATCGGAG
The DNA here is from genome assembly GCA_016928125.1 of Anaerolineae bacterium. The sequence continues at coordinate 9,837 of JAFGLK010000189.1, read as the reverse complement.
TGGTTCTGGCCGGGATGAGCTTGGGCAACTATGTGGGCGGGAGATTGGCTGACCGCTCAGCCTCGGCGCGTCAGCTGGGGCTCATCTTTCTGCTCGGCGGGCTCACCTCGCTGCTGACGTTGATCACCTCGCGCCTGGACATCGTGGCGGCCCTTCAGTGGCCCCTGCTTCTGGAGATCGTGCTGTTGATCACGCTCCTCTTTTTCCTGCCTGCGGCGATCCTGGGCACCGTCTCGCCGATCGTGGCCAAGCTGGCCCTGCGCGATCTGGCCCACACCGGCAGAACCGTGGGCAAAATCTACGCCGCAGGCACCGTGGGGAGCATCCTCGGCACGCTGGCCACCGGCTTTGTGCTCACCGCGCTCTTTGGCACCCATCGTATCATCTGGGGCGTGGGCGTGGTCCTGCTGGCCATGGGGCTCATCTTCCTGGTGGGCGGGAGCGGTAAGCTCGGCGAGGCCCAGGAGATCTCCGATGCGCTCACGCCTGTCTCGGGGCCAGATGGGACCTCGCCTCAGCAACCGACGTCACTGGAACCGCAGGAGCTGGGTTCGTGACCCTGGCCGGCCCGCCTGCAGATGAGGTCGTGCTGCAGCGGCCAGCTTCGCTGGTGTTTGCCTCCAGCGCGGCCATCATGGTGCTTGAGTTGGTGGTCGGGCGCATCGCCGCCTCCTATGTAGGTTGGTCGCTCTACACCTGGTCGGTGGTGATCAGCGCGCTCCTGGCAGGGATCAGCTTGGGCAATGGCCTGGGAGGCAGGCTGGCCGATCGCTGGGCCTCGCGGCACCTGCTGGGAGCGCTTCTCGCGCTGGCCGGTCTGATCTCGCTGGGCATTCTCGCGGTCGGCCACTTTGAGGCCCTGATCATGGGGCAAGACATCAGCCGGGCCTCTCTCCCCCTGCTCTTGGGACTGGGCGTCCTGGCCGTGTTGCTCTTCACCTTGCCCTGCATCGTGCTGGGCACCATCTCGCCGCTGGTGGTCAAGCTATGCTTGGGCGATCTCAGGCAGGCTGGGCGCACAGTGGGTCGCATCTATGCCGCCGGATCGCTGGGCAGCATCGCTGGCACCTTTCTCACCGGCTTCTGGCTCATCTCCACCTTTGGCACTCAGGCTGTGATTTGGGGCGTCGGCATGCTGCTCATCCTGCTCGGGGCGGGCATCTGGCTGGGCAGGCGCCGGGGTTGGTTGGGGCTAACGCTTCTCGTCATGGCAGGCTGCAGCGCCATGGCCGGATCAGGCGGCTGGCTCGATGGCCCTTGCACCCGAGAGAGCGACTATTACTGCATTCGGGTGGTTGACGAGACCACCGGCAACGACACGCTGCGCGTGCTCTATCTCAACCGTCTGGTGCACAGTTACTCCTCTCTGAAAGATCCCACTCGCCTGCATTATGAGTACGAGCGCCGCTTCGCCGATGCGGCCGCCTACCAGAGTCGCCGCCTGGGCGACCTGCGAGCGCTCTTGATCGGCGGAGGCGGCTACACCTTCCCGCGGTACTTTGCCGTAGCGCACCCCGACAGCCAGATGGACGTGGTGGAGATCGATCCCGAAGTTACCCAGGTGGCCTATGATCTGCTCGGCCTGCCGCGCGACACCGAGGTCGTCACCTACAACCAGGACGCGCGCATGCTTCTGCGCGAGGCTCCGCCGCCCGGCGACAACCCACGTTACGATCTGATCTATGGCGACGCCTTCAGCGACTTTTCCGTGCCCTATCACCTCACCACGCTCGAGTTCAACCAGCAGGTGCGGAGCTGGCTCAGCGATGAGGGCCTCTATGTGGCCAACATCATCGACGGGCCGCCGGGGCATTTCCTGCGCGCCTATCTGCGTACCTTGCGCAAGGTCTATCGCCACGTTCGGCCGGTCATGGACTTGCCCGCCTGGCACCGCATGCCACGCAGCACGATCGTCATTCTGGCCTCCGACGCGCCACTCGATCTGGACTTGGTGCGTACCGTGGCGCCGGAGATGGCAGAGGAGCTCCTCGACGACCCGGCGGTCGACGTGCTCCTGGCGGAGGGGCGCCAGGTCGTGCTCACCGACCGCTATGTGCCGGTGGACCTGATGCTCTTCCCTGTGTTCTGGAATCAACTGCCCAAGTAGGGACGAAAGCATGAAGCTGCTGATCTGGGACTTTGACGGCACCTTGGGCTACCGCGATAGTGGCATGTGGAGCGGCAGCCTGATGGAGCTGCTGGCCAGCGAGGCGCCGGGCATCGCGGTGGCCCAGGAGACGTTGAGCGCCCACTTGCGCGAGGGGTACCCGTGGCACACGCCCGAGGTGGCGCACACCGATGTGCGCAATGCCGATGACTGGTGGGAGCGGCTCTACCCCGCCGCCGAACGCGCTTTGCTGGCCGTTGGCCTGGATGAGGCTCGGGCTCAGGCCCTGGCGCGCCGCCTGCGACCGGTCTACACCAACCTGGACCGCTGGCGGCTGTACGACGACACGCTGCCCACGCTCAGGTGTCTTTCGGCCCAAGGCTGGACTCACGTGGTGCTCTCGAACCACGTGCCAGAGCTGCGAGCCATCGTCGCACATCTGGGCTTGGACGCCCACATCGCCCAGCTGTTCAACTCAGCCGAGACTGGCTATGAGAAGCCCCATCCGCAGGCCCTAGCCATGGTCCGGCAGGCGTTCCCGAGCGCCGATCCGATTTGGGTCATCGGCGATAGCCCTGGCGCGGACGTCGCTGGCGCGCGGCAGGCGGGCCTGCCCGCGATTCTGGTGCGACGCCCCCAGGCGCTGCCTGAGGAGATCGCGCAGGCCCAGCACTATGGCGCAGATCTGGGCGATGTGCTCGCTATTTTGTCCCAGGCCGAGTGAAGGCCCGGGAACCAGTTACCATCCCATAATACAAGGAGCAGCCTACATGAGAACCGAGACGGTCTACTTTGAGCAGCGCGGACGGGCCAACACCGACGAGACCCTGGCGCTGGCCAAGGCGCGGGCGGAGGCGTTGGGCATTCGAAACGTCGTGGTCGCGTCCTACACGGGCGCGACCGGCGCGAAGGCCGCCCAGGTTTTCGCAGGCTACAACCTGATCGTTGTCGGCGGCGTCTATGGCTTTCGGGAGCCGAACCAGGTGGCCATGCAGGCCGACAACCGCGCCGCGATCGAGGCCCACGGGGGCAAGCTGCTCTTCACCGGCCACGCCTTCGGCATGCTGGGCCGTTCGGTGAACAAGCGTTTCGGGGCCATCCAGGTGGATGAAATCATCGCCCATACGCTGCGCCTGTTGAGCCCGGGGGTCAAGGTGGGCTGCGAGATCACCTGCATGGCCACCGACGCCGGCCTGGTGCGCGCGGGAGACCCGGTGATCGCCATCGGCGGCTCGGGAGGGGGCGCCGACAGCGCTACCGTGCTGCGCGCCAGCAACACGCACACCTTTTTCGACACGCACATTCTCGAGATCATCTGCAAGCCCCGCGAGTAGAGGGAGAGCCGGGTGGGGAGTCTGCGGCGCAACGGGGCCGGAAGGAGCACCGCTGGGCGCGCGGCCGCAACGGGCCTACTCGTTGCGGCCCTGCTGCTGGGAGGCTGTCAGGTGGCGGCCGCCCCTACCCTGACAGCCCAGGCGGTCCATCTCCCGCTGATCTGGCGCCCAGCCGCGCCCACGCTCTACACCTATCGCGTGCTCAAAGTCTACCCGCATGACCGATCCGCTTTCACGCAGGGATTGATCTATGAAGACGGACTCCTATACGAAGGCACCGGCCTGTGGGGCGGATCGGAGCTGCGTCTGGTGGAGCTCGAGACCGGGCAGGTGTTGCGCAGCCACGCCTTGGCCGCGGCCTTCTTTGGCGAGGGCATCGCGCTGTGGGACCAGCGCATCCTGCAGTTGACTTGGCGCTCGCAGACTGGCTTGATCTACAATCGGGACACCTTTGCGCAGCTCGACACGTTCAGCTATCCCGGGGAGGGCTGGGGGCTGACGCACGACGGCGAGCGCCTGATCATGAGCGACGGCACATCCTGGTTGCGCTTCTGGGACCCCGAGACGCTGGCCGAGTTGGGGCGCGTTGAGGTGCGCGACCGCGGTGAGCCGGTCGTGCGGCTCAACGAACTCGAGTACATCGAGGGCCGGGTATATGCCAATGTCTGGCAGACGGACCGCATCGCCGTGATCGATCCTGAGAGTGGCCGCGTGGCCGCATGGATCGATCTGACGGGCCTGCTGCCAGAGGCCGATCGCCAACCGGCCGTCGACGTGCTAAACGGCATCGCCTATGACGCCAAGGGCCGGCGGCTGTTTGTCACTGGCAAGTGGTGGCCCAAGTTGTTCGAGATCGAGCTGGTGGCCATGCAGAGCGAGTGAACGGCACCGAACGAATATTATACTCAGTATATATACCATCACGAGGGAGCCTGAGCAACGTTGCGAGCTCCACCTCGATGGGCGCGGCGCATCTTGGAGGCAGATCATGGCCCCTGACCCAAGCTTTCATCTCTATCTCCTGATCGGGCAATCGAACATGGCCGGACGCGGCGAGGTCGAGGCAGAGGATCGCCTGCCCCACCCACGGGTGCTGGCCCTGGGCCGAGAGCGAGGCTGGATCCCCGCCGTCGAGCCCTTGCACTGGGACAAGCCCATGGCGGGGGTCGGTCCAGGCCGGGCATTCGGCTGCGCCATGGCCGACGCCGAGCCCTCGATCCGCGTGGGGCTGATCCCGGCCGCGGCGGGCGGCTCGCCCATCGGGGTCTGGCAGCCGGGCGGCCACTGGGAGCAGACCGCAAGCCATCCCTACGACGACGCAGTCCAGCGCGCCCGCCGGGCCATGCAGGATGGGTTTTTGCAGGGCGTGCTCTGGCATCAGGGGGAGGGCGACGCCCAGCCCGACCGGGCGCCCCTCTACGCGCAACGGCTGGACGATCTCATCGCACGGCTACGCCGAGACCTGGCCCTGCCGGAGCTGGCTTTTGTCGTGGGAACCTTGGGCGACTATTTGCTGGGCGATCGGCCCCACGCGGCCATCATCAACGCCGCCCTGCAGAGCCTGCCCCTGCGGGTCCCTCACACGGCCTGCGTCGACGCCGCCGGGCTGACGCACAAAGGCGACGGGCTGCATTTCGACAGCGCCTCGGCCCGTGAATTGGGCCGCCGCTACGCCCTCGCCATGCGTAGCTTGCTGGCGCGACTGGGTTGAGCGGAGCGGAACCGAGCGCGTTTTGACGCCGCTCGACGATTGGCGTAATCTGCGCACCATCAGCGGGGAGCAAACAGGGAGGCACATCCATGTACTGGAAGGAAGTGGTCGCCAGCTTGTACGCGTGGGACCTGCTGGACGAGGGGTTGGAGCAGATCCTGGACGTGCTCCAGGAGGAGACGCGCACCAACAGCACCTATCTTGTGGCGCTGATGCACGATGAAAAGCGCCCCCTCACCGACTACTACTATCCGCACAACCCCAGGCGCAAGCTCTACTGGACCGAGGATTCGCGCGCCTACTGGGCGCCGCGACCTGAGTCCTACACGGAGAGCCGCATCCAGCCGCGCCGCAGTGAGAATCCCGAGCTGATCGGCCGGGATTGGCTGCAGGAGTTGATCGACGGCTCGCGACGGCGCGGCCTGACCGTGGGCGCCGAGCTGTCGCACACCTGGATCGACAAGGAGCGGCTTCGTGGCGAGCTCGCGGACTGCCGCCAGGTGGACATTTACGGCCAGCCCTTTGACGTGGACATCTGCGTCAACCATCCCGACATCCGCGCCTATGGCCTCGCCCTCTACACCGACCTGGCGATCCACTATGACATCGACTTTGTCCAGACCTGCCTGCGGGGGTTTCATGCCGGGCGCCGCCAGCCGTGGACCAGCTCGGGCGACCCGGAGTTGCAGCGCCTGACCGGCGTGACGCTGGGGGGCTGTTTCTGCGAGCACTGCCGCCGCGCCGCCGAGGCCCAGGGCCTGCATTGGGACGCCATGGTGGAACGGTTGCGGTGGATCGCGGACGGCCATGATCGCTACAACGCCGGGCAGGCGTTCGATCTGAACCTGCTGTGGCACAGCAGCACCACGTCTACGGCGCTGCTGGGGGAGCTGCCCGAGCTGTACGCTTTTCTGCAATTCCGCATCGCCTCGCTGGCCGGCTTTTTCAGCCAGATCTACAGCGCGGTGCATGCGGCCAAGCCGGCGATCGACCTGCGGCTGAACCACTATGCGGCTTACCCCGAGCTGATGGGCCTCGACCTGAAGAGCGTGGGGCGCTTCATGGACTCGGTGCGCAGCTCGGACTATGCCGAGCAGAGCGGCGACCCGGCCCGCCAGGAGTGGAAGCGAGCCTACCTCCACAGCATCCGCCACGCCATCGGCCCGGACAAGTACTTTCTCTCGGCCATCTCCCCCCGGCCCAAGGCCACGCCTGAGCTGGTCAAGCAGGGCATCTTGGTCTCGGCGCAGTGCGGCGCGGACGCGCTGACCATCGGCCACTATGATGGCGCCTGGATGAACTGCCTGCGCGCCATCAAGGAGGGGTTGGACGAGGCCGGCATCATCATCGACCGCGAGGCGCCCATCTTTCGGCGCGAGCCGTAGGGCGCGGAGTTTATGTCAAAACAGACGCCCACAGACCGCCCACGCCTTTATCTCATTCGCCACTGTCGCACGCGCTGGAACGATGATCACCGCGTGCAAGGGAGCAACGACATCCCCCTCTCTAACGAGGGGCGGGCCCAGGCGCGTGAGCTGGCGCCTGCGCTGGAGCGCCTGGGCATCCAGCGCATCATCTCGAGCCCCCTGGCGCGTGCGCTTGAGACGGCTCGTATCTATGGGGCGCATCTGGGCGTGCCGGTGGAGACGGATCCCCGCCTCGTGGAGATCGACCACGGCGACTGGGAGGGGCAGCGCAGCCCTACCTTGAGCCCGGCGCTCAAGGAGGCCTGGGACGCGTGGCACAGCGATCCCCTTCAGAACCACATCCCCGGCGGGTCTGAGACCATCGTCGAGGCTCAGGCGCGGGTGGTGGGTGCCGTGCGCGAGGCGCTGGCGCGCCACCCGGACCAGGTGCTCCTGATCGTGACCCACATGCACATTCGGGCCACGCTGCTTTGCGCGCTGCGCGGGCTGGGGTTGGAGCAGTTCGCGGCCCAGACCGACCGCGGCGCCGCCCCAATCGCGGTACCCGACGAGCAGATCGGGCGCATCATGCGCGGGGCGGGGCGCTAGCGGCGCCGAGGACAAAACGAACAGAAGCAATCAAGCACAAAAGGAGCATCCCATGCCGATCTTCTCAGCCGATCAGCTTCGCCAGGTAGGCACCGCCATCTTTGTAGGCGCGGGCGCGCCGCCAGAGACCGCCGCGCTCGTGGCCGATCACCTGGTGGAGAGCAACCTGCTGGGTCACGATTCCCACGGCATCACGCGCCTGACCCAATATGTGCGCGGCATCGAGCGTGGCTATTGCGTGCCCCACGCCCAGCCATGCCTGCTCAGGGAAACCGCGACCACGGCGCTCGTGGATGGGTGCAGCGCCTTTGGCACCATCACGGCCCGCTACGCCACCGATGTGCTGATCCGCAAGACGCGCGAGAGCCAGGTGGCCGCCGTGGGCATCCTGCGCTGCAACCATCTGGGCCGCCTGGGCGAGTACGCCGAGCGCGCCGCTGAGGCGGGCGTCATCGCCATGATGGCCCTGACCAATAGCGGCGTCGGGCGCTCTGTGGCGCCCTACGGCGGGGCCAGGGGCGCGCTGGCCACCAACCCGATCGCCTTTGGCATCCCGGCTGGCAAGCGCCCGCCCATCGTGGCCGATTTCGCCACCTCCACCGTGGCCCATGGCAAGATCGGGGTCTATCGCGATCGAGGCGAGCCCATCCCCGAGGGCTGGATTGTCGACAAGGACGGCCAGCCCACCACCGATCCGAACGACCTGTTCGACGGCGGCGTGCTCCTGCCCGCCGCGGGCCACAAGGGCTTTGCTCTGGCGCTGGTGGCCGAGACGCTGGGCGCGGCCTTGACCGGCGCCACCGAGTTCAAAGAGGGCGAGCCGTTCTACAACTGCGTCTTTATGTGGGGCGTCCGCACCGATGTGTTTCAGAGCACGGACGAGTACGAACGCATCGAGACGATCTCGATCGAGAAATCGCTCAACACGCCGCCCGCCGCCGGCTTTCAGCGGGTGATGATGCCCGGCGAGCCTGAACGGCTCGCCCGGGCCGTGCGCGAGAAGGCGGGCATCGAGGTGCCCGACGAGACCTGGAAGGGCATCCGCGAGTTGGCCGAGCGGTTGGGCGTGCTGGCGCAACTGCCCGAGATCGAATAGCGCATTCGAACACGCCATCGCCGAGCCTCCGGACAGGCCTGGCGCACCATCCGCCGTCCAGCGGGCCGACTTTTGAACGAGGAGATGCATGCAGACCATCACCGCGCGCTGGAAGTTCTGGTATGAAAACGAACCCTTCACGATGGCTTTTCCCGACACTTGGGAGCTGACGCTGGCGGAGATGAAGGGCGGCCCGTCCCTGGGCGAGGCCAGCATCCGCGCTGCTTTGGCCGCTCCCATCGGCGCGCCCCCCTTGCGCGAGTTGGCCAGGGGACGCCGCGACGCGGTCATCGTGGTGGACGATATCTCGCGCCCTACGCCGCACAGCCAGGTGCTGCCCTACCTGCTGGAGGAACTGGCCGAGGCGGGCATCCCCGAGGAGCGGGTGCACGTCATCTTTGGCATCGGCACCCACCGGGTGATGACTCGCCAGGATTGCGTGAAAAAGATCGGCGCCGAGCTGATGGACCGCCTGCACACCAGCATCCACAACGCCTATGACAACACCGAGTTCGTAGGCTATTCGCCCATGGGGCTACCCGTGCACCTCAATCGCGATTTCCTGCGCGCCGACTGCAAGATCGTGTTGGGCATGCTCACGCCGCGCGGGCCTTATTTCGGCGGTGGCTCCAAGCTCGTCCTGCCCGGCGTCTGCGGACGGGAGACGATCTTCTGGCAGCACCGCGTCATGGGGAACACGACCTTTCGCGAGCACTGCGACCAGGTGGCCCGGATCGCGGGCGTCGATTTCATGGTCAACGTGCTGCTCAATCCCCAGCTCGAGATCATGGGGCTGGTGGCCGGCGACATCGTCGAGGCCTTTGAGCGGGGCACCATCTTGGCCAAAGATCTTTATGGCACCGACCTTCCGCTCGGTCAGGACATCGCCATCTGCAACAACTGGCCCAAGGACACCGAGGGCGCCCAGGCTGGCTTTGCCAAGGCTCCGCTCTATGGCACGGGCTTTCAGGTGGTGCGCGACGGCGGCATCATCGTCACCATCGCCGCCTGCCCCGAGGGACGCGGCTGGCACGGTGTGCTCGATCCCGGCAGCTACTTGCGGACTCGACGGCTCAGCACGGGCCAGGAGAGCGTCAGCGCGCTGCCTCGAGTGCGCCAGGTCTACTGGTCGCCCTGCATGAACCGGCATGACATACGCGCCGTGTTCGGGGAGCAGGCCATCCACTGCCGAACGTGGGAGAAGGTGCTGGCGCTGTTGCTGGAGGCGCATGGGAAGCACGCCAGGGCGTGTGTGTTCCCCTATGCCACGATCCAGTACGGAAAACGGGAGGCGCTGCCGCTGCCCGGCTAGACTATGGCCTTGGGTCAAGCCGTGCGCCAGTGAGGAGGTGATATGTCCCGCAAAACACAAAGAGCCAAGCCCGCCGACGTGATCGCATTGGAGCGCATCGGAGAGCGCGACTGGATCTTTCGCTACGCGCGCATCGACGAGCCCGAATGGGAGCGATTCTACGAGGCCCAGGAGATCTGGTATAGCGGGGAGCCGGCCGCCGCTGAGGCGCTCTTTCGTGGACTTGTCCGCGAGTACCCCGAGTTCATCGACGCGCACCATC
>JAFGLK010000188.1 GCA_016928125.1 Anaerolineae bacterium | reverse complement strand
TGCTCGTAGGTGTGCATCAGCACGGTGGTCTCCCAGTCGCCAAAGGTGGGCATGTCCATGTTCGAGCTGCCGCAAGCCACCAGTTCGAGGGTCGGATCGACCCATTTCATCGCCTTGGCCGTCTCGCAGGCGACGCGCCCATACTCCTCGGCGGTCTTGTGGCCGATCTGCCAGGGGGCGTCCAGCTCGTTGCCCAGGCACCAGACCTTGATGCCGTGGGGCTCCGCGTAGCCGTGTGCGCGGCGCAGGTCGCTCCAATAGGTGCCTGACGGGTGGTTGCAGTACTCCACCAGGGTGCGCGCCTCGTCGGGGCCGCGGGTGCCCAGGTTCACCGCCATCATCGGCTCGATCTGGGCCTTGGCGCACCAGCGCACGAACTCGTTGACGCCCACCTGGTTGGGCTCGACGGTGCGCCAGGCCAGGTCCAGGCGGCGCGGCCGCTCCTCGCGCGGACCGACGCCATCCTCCCAGTTGTAGCCGGAGACGAAATTGCCGCCCGGGTAGCGCACCATGGTGACGCCCAGATCGCGCACCAAGGCGAGCACATCTCCGCGAAAGCCCTCCTCATCGGCCGTCGGATGGCCCGGCTCGTAGATGCCGCCATAGATCGAACGGCCGAGGTGCTCCACAAAAGACCCATAGATGCGTGGGTCGATCTCGCCGATACACGCTTCCTTGGCCGGCGTGATACGCGCTGCAATGCTCATCTTGCTCTCCCTCCTCAGATCTTGCGATAGGACGCGATAGACCAGGCTGCGGGCACGCTCCCACGTCCTACAGCCCCCAGCGAGCGCGGATGCTCGCCTCGTATTCCCAGGTGCGTTCCTCCTCGATCTCTGAGATCGTGACCGGTCGGTGCAGCATGGCTGATTCCAGCGCGGCGTGACACACGGCCAGGGTGCCGCGGCTGACATATCCATCCACCTCAGGCTTGCGGCCCTTGAGGATGCACTGGCCCAGCTCATAGTACTCGACCGCGATGAGCTTGCGATCCGCCTCCGGGAACGGGAAGGGGTACGATGCCAGGCGATCGGCCCCGAACAGGGTGGCCGTGATCTCGTCCAGGTGGAAATCGGGCACCAGGTCCAGGAGCTTGTCCGTGGGGACCTCGCCGCCCTCATCGAGGGTCAGGGTCACCGGGCGGCCGTTGCGCGCGCCCGCCGTCCGCAACGAGCCCTTGGACCCATAGATGACCTCGTGGCCGAGGCGCTCGCCGTGAGCGGCCTGGAAGGAGGTCCAGTGGCCCATGACACCGCTCTCGAAATCCATCGTCGAGATGACCGTGTCCTCTGCGGTGGCCTCCATCGACTCGGGCATCTCGTTGTACCAGTGCTCGTAAAAGCCAGAGACGCCGGTGTTGCCTGGCGATCGGTAGCGGATCGGCGCCATCACCTTGGCCTGGGCGTAGACTTCGCGGATCTTGCCCAGGTAGTACTGCATCAGATCGGTGGTGTGCACGCCCGAATCCACAAAGATGCCGCCGATGTCTTTGACGTGGCGCCAGGGGAAGATCAGGATGCGATCGCCCCCGCCCGCGCCTACATTGAGAAGCAACTGGGGTTCCCCGATCACCTTGGCATCGAGCAGCGCTCGGGTCAGCCGGCAGATGGGGTCCCGGCGGAACTGCTCTGCCACGCTCAACACCAGATCGGTCCCCTTGTGCTTCTCGATGACCAGATTGCAGCCGCGGATGGTGGAGGCCAGCGGCTTCTCGCACAGGACGTGCAGCCCCAGGTCGAGGGCCTCGCTCACGACCCGGTGGTGCGAGCCAGAGTCGGTCGTCACGTCGACGGCCTCCAGATCCGGTATGGCCCGCACCATGGCCTCCATGCTCTCAAACACCTGCGGGCGCTTGCCGAGCATCTGCTCCGCGTTATCAGCCAGGTACTCGGCGTTGTCCCGCCTCAGGTCGCAGGCGGCCACCAGCTCGATGTTGCACAAATCCGTGTCATAGAATGACTTGACGCCCCGAAGATGGCGTCCACCCATGCCGCCACACCCAACAATCGCGATAGGTATCCTCTCCACGTGAACCTCCCGCTCTACTCAGGCCAGGGTGAAAGTTACATGCTGGCCATACTCATGCGTAGGCATCTCACCCTGGTTTGAGTCTATTCGATGAATCTAACCGACAGAAGTCAGGACCGAGGCTGCCCGCCGTTGGCGCCAGTGCGGCTATTTGCCATAGCCATCGATCGGATCGATCTCACTCCAGGCCGCGGTAGCGAAAATCGCGGAACTGCACCTCACCCTCACCCAGGGCATACAACGCCAACTGCCGGGCCGCAGCGACCTCGGCGGATTTGGAGAAAGGCGTCCAGTTGACCCCATCCTCGCTATAGGCGCAAGAGACGTCATGGCGGTTGTCACGAATGCGCACCCACAGGCGTTGCCCGACATAGGGGTACGGCTCCGCATGCTGTCCCGTCTCTCCCGAGATCTCCCCCGGACGTAGACCTACCTTGGCGATACCGGCCCCAAACCGGCCCTCGGAAAGCCATAACCCTCCCTCAGCCCGGCCAAAGATGGTGACCTCTACTTGCGCCTCATAGGCGTGGTTGACGGGCATGACGCTCAGAGCAGCCGCCTCGGCGAGCTTGCTCCCTTGAGCCTGCATCGTGAGCACGCCTCCGCCCACGCGGAATGTGGCCGTCGCGTCGACATCCGGTGCGTAGCTCCACTGGATCCCCAGCTCTGGGGAGCTAAAGTCGTCGGAGAGGGGCATGCCGTGCCCCACGCTCTCGCCAGCAGGTTTGACCAGGATGTCGGTGGGCAACACACCCGGCGGGACGCGCGGCCAGCCGTCGTCGGTCCATTCGATCGGCAGGAGCAGACTTTGCTTGCCAAAGCCTCGGTAGCCATTCTCGTAGCCGGTATACAGGAACCACCAGTGACCTGCCGCGTCGTCGATCAGCGTGCCGTGGCCCTGGCGCCACCACTTTTCGTCGCGACTCCAGGTATGCACCAGCGGATTGTAGGGCGAGTTCTCCCAAGGGCCAGCCACCGAACGGGCGCGCGCCACCACCTCCATGTGGGCCGTGGCGGGGCCTGCCGTGCCGCCCTGCGCGCTGACCATATAGTACCAGCCGTTGTGCTTGAGGAGCTTGGGCGCTTCGAGGCAGTGGCACTCCACCACCCAGTGGGCAGGGATGTCCCAGCCGTCGTACACGTGCTGGAGCTCGCCGATGGCGCTCAAGCCATCGGGCGCCAACTGGATGATCATGCCTTTGTTAAAGTAGAGGTAGCGGTTGCCCTGCTCGTCCACGATGTGCCCTGGATCGATCAGCCCATAGACCTCCAGATCGATCGGGTCGCTCCACGGGCCGCGCGGGTCGTCGGCCCAGAGCACCACATTCATGAACGCCCTGTCATTGCCATAGCGGTCGGGTTCGCCCAGCAGGCTTCGCTGCCCGACGTTCATATCTTGCGGCTGGCCCCGCTTGCCATCTACCTGAGTGGTGTAGATGTAGAAACGGCCTTCGTGATAGACCAGATCCGAGGCCCAGGCGTGGCCGTTGTACTGGCGCAGTGCGCGCGTCAGCGGGCGCCAGTTCACCAGGTCGCGCGAGTGCCACACCAGCTGATCGGGCCAGCCGCCGCCGGCCATCATGTAGAAATCCTCGCCCAGGCGAATGACCGTGTTGTCGGCGCCCGGGCCGACCATCACGGGGTTGATAAAGTAGCCGTTGCCCAGATCGGCGCACGGGATGCGCTCCAAACGGGCCTGCTCGATGCGCTGCTGATCCTGATTCATCCTGTCCTCCTTCGCGCCATGTGATGCGCTTGCCCATGTATCCAAGTCATGGTTGCTCTGGCTTGCTCAACCGCTCGAACAGATCGTGGTCAAACGCCTCCAGTCCGGTGATGCTGTAGAGATAGTTGGTGGAGACCCACGGCAGCCAGCTACGGTGACCGCCGAACCCGCGCGTATCGGGGCCCATGCGCCAGTGCTCCTGCTGCCAGCCGGGGCCGAGGAGGTCGTAGGTGCGGCCGGGCAGGGCCAGCATGGCCTTGGTGT
>JAFGLK010000187.1 GCA_016928125.1 Anaerolineae bacterium | reverse complement strand
GGCCACGCCTGGGTCCGACGCGCGCTCCCGTCGCAATCCCGAACGCAGGAGGCCGGATCAGCGTTCCCCGCGGGCGATCACCCGGCCTGAGCCGCTGATGTCCTGCCTCACACGCGGCTGGCCATAGTATTCGACCGAGCCCGAGCCCGAGATGCGCGCCGAGAGCTGCTCGCTCACCGAGATCGTGGTGCGACCCGAACCGCTCACCCGCACGTCGGCGGTCTCGCTCTCCAGTTCACGGGCGCGATAGTTGCCCGAGCCGCTCACCTGCACCCGCTGCGCGGTCGTCCGGCCCGCCAGATCCACATTGCCCGAGCCGCTGATGCCCACCTCTAGCTCCTCGGCACGCAGCGTGTCGATGCGAATGCCGCCCGAGCCGCTAACGGTAAGCTCCAGTTGCCTCGCGGCGAGCGTCTCCGCGCCAATGCTGCCCGAGCCGGAAGCTGTCAAGCCGCGCAAGGTATCATACGTCACATGGTAGCGGATTTTGCGCGTGGGGCGAATGCTGGTGAGGCGCCTGCGCGAGTCCAGGCCCAGAACCAGCGTATCGCCCTGCACCTCGGTGCGGATGTAGGGCAGCAGATTCTCATCGGCCGTCACGCGCACGCCCGTGAGCGCCCCTTGCGTCAGAATCACCTCGCCCGAGCCGCTCAGCGCGATGCGCTCAAAGCCCGATACCTGGCGCGTCTCGGTGATAATGCGCCCCGATCCCCGCACGACACTCAACAGAGCACAACAGCCACTCAAAAGCATCGCCATAGACAAGGCGATCGGAATGATGGACCACTTCATCGCTCTCCCTCCCGACCATCGATCCATACTGGTCACCACCGATCGTGAACCGCTACGATCGTCTACAACCATACGCAAACAGAGAACAGGGGTTTCGTGTGTCGGATGACGGCCCAGCGGCGTGAGACAGCGATGGGGAGCGCGGCCATCGTTGGTGGTATACTAGGCAAGAACGAGCGCGTCAAGCGCGATCCGCCACGTGGACAACGAGGGAGATCATGAGCCAAGTCGCCACACGCCTGCTATCCCTGATCCTGCTGATGCAATCCAGACGTACATGGAAGGCATCCGAACTCAGCGCGGAGCTTGGCGTGTCGGTCCGCACCGTGCACCGCTACATGGGCATGTTGGAGGAGATGGGTATCCCGATCTACTCGGAGCGCGGGCCTTACGGCGGCTTTGCCCTGATGCGCGGCTATCGTCTGCCGCCCTTGGTCTTCTCCGCCGAGGAGGCCACGGTGCTCTACATGGGCGCCCATCTGGTGCGCGAGGTGTGGGGCGAGACCTATCGCGACGCCGTCATCGGGTCCACGGCCAAGCTGGATAACGTGCTGCCCGATGAACTGCGCCAGGAGGTGGCCCGCCTGCGCCAGAATCTAGTCATCGGGGGGCTGACCGCCATCGACTATCGCCCCTGGGACGCCATCCTGGATCTTCTGCGTCACTGCATCGGCGAGCGGCGCTGCGTGCGCCTGATGTATCGCGCCCTCGGCCAGAAACTGACTGAACGCACGGTGGATCCCTACGCCCTGGCGTTCCAGTTCGGCCTGTGGTATCTGGTTGGCCATTGTCACCTCAGGGGCGAGATGCGCACCTTTCGCGTAGATCGCATTCACGACGCCACGCCCGTCGAGGGCCAGTTCAGCATCCCGCGCGACTTTGACGCCTCCGCCTACCTACAGCAGACCATGGAGCCGGATCGGGCGCACACCGTCGCGGTGCAACTCGAGGCCAGCGTGGCCCCTCTGGTCCGCGAACAGCATGGCCGCTGGATGCAGATTGAGGATCACGCCGATGGCTCCGCCACGGCCCGCTTTCAGGTTGCAAGCCTCGACTGGGCCGTAGCTTGGATCCTGAGTCAGGGCCCCGCCGCTAGGGTCCTCGAGCCGCCCGAACTGGTCGAGAGGATTCGTCAGATCGCGCGCGACATCGCGGCCCAATACGATCCGCCAGACGTCAAGGCCTGAGAGGTGCAGCAGGCAGGAACAGCCTCACTCGTAGCGCAGGGCCTCCATAGGACTCAGGCGGGCTGCGCGGTAGGCTGGGTAGAAGCCGAAGAAGAGGCCCACCCCAATCGACACGCCCAGGGCCATGAGCACACTCTGGGGCGTCACCAAGGCCTGTGTGCCACCTAAGAGGGGCGTGACCACCTGCGCGGCGCCATAGCCCACCAGGACACCGAGCGTGCCCCCCAATACGCTGAGCACGATCGCCTCGGCCAAAAACTGGGTGAGGATATGTCGCTGTTCGGCGCCGACCGCCTTGCGGATGCCGATCTCCCGCGTCCGCTCGGTGACCGATACCAGCATAATGTTCATGATGCCGATGCCGCCCACCACAAGAGAGATCGCCGCGATGCTGCCCAGCAGGACCGTGAACGTCTCGGCCGTTTCCTGCACCATCTCGACGACCTGGGTTTGGTCGCGGATCATGAAATCGTCGTTCTGGCGCGGCGATAGCCCGTGTCGGGCCCTCAGGATAGCCGTCAGCTCGGCCTTGGCGCGCTCGATCTGGTCTGCCGAGACGACCTGCACATTGATGGACTGCAGGGATCGATTGCCTGCGCCCCCGAACCTGACCTGGGCTGTGCTCAATGGCACAAAGACCTGATCATCCTGGTTCTGAAAGCCGCCCACGCCCTTGCTGGCCAGGATCCCGACCACGCGATAGTTCTGACGGTCGATCTTGACCGTCGCAGCGAGCGGGTCGTAAAGCGTGTCGGCAAATAGCTCGTCAGCCACAGAGGCGCCCAACACGGCGACTCGGCTCTGCCCCTCCAGATCGAGGTCAGCCACGAAGCGCCCGCTCGCCAGCCGCCAGTTGCCGACGGTCAGATAGGCAGGGGTAACCCCCACGATCGACGTGCGCGTGTTTCTGCTGCCGTGGACGACCTGGGCCTGCGTGCCATATTGGGGAGCCACAGCGGCCACGGAGCGGGCCAGCAGGACGATGGCCTCGGCATCCTCATTGGTGAGGTTCTGGGCGCTCCCCCCTCCCTGTGAGACGCCGCGAAAGGACCTCGCCCGGGTGGTAATCACCAGTAGATTGGACCCGAGACTCGCGAACCGTTCGGCTACCTGGGCTTGGGCGCCTGCGCCGGCCGCCACCAGGGCAATCACCGCGCCCACGCCGATGACGATGCCCAGCATGGTGAGCCCAGAGCGGAGCTTGCTGGCCAGCAAGGATCGGATGGCAACGCGCAGGCTCTCGTAGAGGTTCATCTGCCTCCGACCCCTCCTCCAAAGGGCGCGAAGCCACCCATGGGGACGCGATCCTGAGAGAAGCCACTTTGCTGCTGCTGGGAGTTCGCGTATTCGACCAAGACGCGATCGCCCTCATTCAGGCCCCGGCGGACCTCTACATAGACGCCATCGCTCAGTCCCAACTCCACGGGCGCATAGACCGGCTCCTTGCTGCTCGGGTCTTCCAGCCGGGCAAAGTTGCCCTCTTCTCCGCGTTGCACCGCCATGGCAGGAACCAGCAGGACATTCTGGCGTCGCCCCACGATGGCGGTGAGGTTGGCGGTCATGCCGGGCTTGAGCGAAACCGCCTCCGCGCCCTCAAGGCTCACCGGCACCTCGTACATCAGGATGTTCTGTGTCAACTCGCCCTGCAGAGGAATCTCCAACACCTTGCCACGGAACTGCTGGCCCGGGAAGGCGTCAAAGGTGATGACCACATCCTGGCCGATCTCCACCTGGCTGATCTCCGTTTCATCCACCATAGCTCTGACTCGCAGCTTGGACAGATCGGCGAGGGTGACGACGAGGGTGCCAGAGGAGACCAGATCACCAACCTGTACACCGACCGAGATGACCGTCGCATCAAAGGGGGCGACCATATCGGCGGCCTTGAGCGTGGCCTGAGCCTCGTCCAGGGCGGCCTGCGCACTCTGGACCTTGGCTTGGGCCAGTTCGATCTCCTTAGGATCGGGGCCGGCCTCGATCTCGGCCTCGTCGGCGCGGGCCTTGGCCAGGTTGTACCCAGCCTGGGCCAGCGCGTTCTGTGCCCGAGTCACCTCAGCGAGCTCGGGCCCAGCCTCGATCTTGGCCAGCTCCTCGCGGGCTTTGGCCAGATTGTACTCGGCTTGGATCACCTGGCTCTGCGCCTGCGTCAGCTCCGTGGCATCCGGCCCACCACGGAGCTTGGCCAGCTCGTCTAGGGCATCCTGGTAGGCCTCTTGCGCTTTGGCGAGTTTGTTCTGGGCATTGGCAAGAGTGGACTCGGCCCTTGCCCGCGCCTGATTGAGTTTCTCATCGGCGGCCAGCATGTTGCTGTACTCCCAATCCAGCTTCTGCTGGTCGATCTTGCCATCCTCGAACTTCTTCAGGGCCTCCCCATAGACGTTGCGGTAATATATGGCTTCATACTCTAGCGTGCGGATTTTGGCCGCGTTCTCTGTGTCATTCTGTGCCGCAGTCAGATCGTTCTGAGCGGCCGTCAAGGCAGTGGCGGCATCGCGGACTGTGATCTGGGCTGCTTCGATGTCTGGATGGAGCACGTCATCGAGATCGCTCTTGGCATTGTCCAGGGCCACGAGGGATTGCGTGACCACCAGACGCGCCTGAATGACGTCCAGCTCTGAATAAGGGTTCTGCGCGTCCTCCAGAGCCGTCTGTGCGTCCTCGAGCGCCATCTCCGCTTGCCTCACCGCCAACCGCGCCTGGGCCAGATCCAGATCCGTATAGGGGTTCTGGGCCTTCTCCAGATTGTCCTCGGCCACGGTCAGATCAGCCTCGGCCTGGGTCACAGCTCGCTCCAGTGTCGTCGGATCGATCCGCACCAGATGATCACCGGCCTGGACCTGTTGCCCCGGTCGCACATTCACCTCGATCACCGGGATCTTGGTCACGTCAAAGCTCAACTCGGCGCTTCGGGGGGCATAGACTTCGCCAGTCGGCGAGATGGAGGCGATCAAGTTACCCCGTTCCACCGTGACGATCTCTGGCGCGTCGGCGGCTGTCGTCGCGCCTCTGCGCATCCATACCACGGCCCCCACCCCGCCCACCGCCACCAAGAGGACTATCAGATACCACCAGCGCCAAACGTGGCCCAGTCGGCGCCAGGCCGCTGCTGCTGTTGCCCGCGATTTACCGATGAGATTGCGGCTTTCCCCGCTTGGCGTGGTCTGTTCCATCCTGATCGCGCTCCTAAGGTTGATCCGTTCGCTAAGGTAGGGAGGCCTGCATGACCCGAATGGAGCGAGCGGTGAGGCTGCCATCATCGCCTTGCGATCCAGAGACGATCACCTGTTCGCCCACGGCCAACTGGTCGACGCCCACAGACAAGTACTTTTCCACCAACGTCGTGTCGGTCGCGATCACGCGCACGTCGCCCCCCTGTGTCGCGAGGGTCAAGGCATTGCCCTCGATCGCCGCAATGGTGCCCATCGCGCCACCGCCGCCCATGCGAGGGCCCCCCTCCGTCCCGCCCTGGGGCGCTCCGGGCGTGCGCGGGAATGCTCCTACCCATCCTGCGGGACGATCGCGCGCCGCCTGCTGGCGAGCCGCTTCAGCGCGCGCCTCCCCGACCAAGGTGCCGACGAAAAAGCCTCCGGCGGCCGCGGCGATGATGAGCAATAGAACCCCCGCCCCAACTAGCACACGCTTGCGCATGCCTCCTCCTTACTGCCGCACCAGGTGCTCGCTCGCTTCGACCCGTCCATCTCTCAGGTGCACAATCCGCTGCGTGCGAGCCGCCACCTGGGGGTCATGGGTCACGATCACCAGAGTCAACCCCCGCTCCCGGTGCAGTCTAGAGAGAACCTCGAGCACTTCCTCACCGGTTCTTGAATCCAGATTGCCGGTGGGTTCGTCGGCCAGGATGATCGCGGGCTCGTTCACCAGAGCGCGGGCGATGGCTACGCGCTGCCGCTCCCCGCCGGAGAGCTGAGCCGGCCGATGGTTGAGGCGATCCCCCAGGCCGACGGCTTCCAGCGCGGCCGCGGCACGCTCCCTTCGGCGGGGCGTTCCTGCATACAACAGAGGCAGCTCTATGTTCTCCAGAGCCGTGGCACGGGGCAACAGGTTGAAGGTCTGAAAGACGAAACCAATCTGCTCGCGACGAACCCGCGCGAGCTGGCGCTCGCTCAGATGGCTCACATCTTGCCCCAGCAGTCGATAGACGCCGTCGGTGGGTGTGTCCAAGCAGCCCAAGATGGCCATCAAGGTGCTCTTGCCGCTGCCGGAAGGCCCCATGATGGCCGCCATCTCGCCCTGAGCGATGCCGAGGTCCACACCCCTCAGCGCGTGCACCTCAGTCTCTCCCAGATGGTAGACCTTGGTGACGCCCTGGACCTCGATCACCTTGCCACCGTTTCCAGTCACCGCCATCCCCCGGAGACGCCAAACCGACCCCTCGGCTGGTCCGGGGATCGCGAGGCGCATTCTGCACTTATGGGACATTGTAGCAGGTCGTTGTTAAGAGATTATGAAGCTCGGAATTGGCGGGGGATTCGGGAGGGAAAAGGCCCGCGACCAGGGAATAGCCGCAGGCCCAAGTATACAGGTTTGCCGCTAGAACCTCACTCTGTTGGAACGATGCACGGCAAGCAACGCACGCGACCATAGTCAAAGCCGGCCTCTTTGCGCGCGATCTGCTCCTCGATCCATTGCTCAAGGCCGACTTTACGGATCCGCTCGCCGTCATGGAGCAGCAGCGGCTCGCTCTGTGCAAACGTCTGGATCTTGGCGCAGGGATAGTCGGGACAGAGCGCACAGACCTCGATGCCACGCGCCTTGGCACAGTTGCGGATGGCGCAATTGGGCGCCCCGCACTGGCCACCGCGGCAGCATTTGTCGTCGGGCACATCGGCGAGGTTGGTCAGGAAGCGCCAGAACGCGACGAAATCCGGCATACCGGGGCCCCATTCGTCCATCTCGGCTTGTTTCAGCGTGGCGATTAGGGCCCGCGCTCGCTCGGGGGTATCGTTTCGGGCACCACACAGATCACAATACACGCCGCAATAAGAAACCAACGTAGAGTTGTCCATATTCCACTCCTTGTCGAGAATGCCGAATGTCCCTCACCCCGCAGCCGAGAATCAACCGCTCTCGCGTATCGTCGAACCGCGTCTGCCCTCAGGCGGCTTCCCAACGCCAGAACCGTCAGAGAGCGGCCACGACCTCGGCAAGCGCCTTGAGCCCGTCGGCCTCCGCCTCTCGCGCCGCCCGCAAATGGTCCAGAGCCGCGGAACGACGCGCCTCATCGGCGATGTGCTCGGGCTTGAGCCCATGGAAGGGATAGAGCGCCTCCACCTGCCCCAGCCGCCTGGCCACGCTCTCGTAGGCGGCCGCGGCCTGGGCCAGCGGCGCCTCCGCGGCGCCCTCAAGCCGCTTGCGGGCCTCAGGCAGAAAGGCCGCCGCATGCTCGCGGCATTCGTGCCACACGGCCGCGTTGTAGGCCATCCCGAACCCATCCGCCTTGTGTCCTTCGAGCGCCGTGATCCATTGATCATAGCCGGCCAGGCCGCCCTTGTAGCCTTCATGGACCCATTCTGGCGGGCTCTCGGCAAAGGCCAGGGCGAACGCGAGCGCCGCGTGGACCGTCTGCCGCACCGGGAGAGGCTCGCCCGGGCTTACCGCCGCCACCTCGAGCCAGCCGATCTCGGTCTCGGCCAGCTCGCGCCACGGCTTGGGCCCCTTGCCCGCATCGCAACCAGGGCCTGAGTAGTAGTAGCCCGCCTCGTCATAGCCTTGAATGCAGTAGAACTCGGGGATGTCCAGCTCCCAGCCCAGGCAGGGCTGGCCGGCATCGAGCGCCCGACGCACCAGGCCCCAGGCGCGCTCCCGTGCAGCGTCAAAACCAGGCTGCGACCGAAACGAGGTCACCTGCTCCAGCCGACAGCCCACATGCTCCACCAGCTTGGTCGTGTATTGGCCATCGCCCCAGGCCGTGGGGCCGCTGGGGCATACGACCTCGTGGACGTTGAGCACAAAGGCGTGCCCGCTGGCCCCATAGAGCCAAGGCAGCGATACATCCAGATGCAAATAGTCGAGGCAGCCCTTGAGACATCCGATATATGACATCCACAGGGGATGCCATCGAAGCTCAGTCAAACGCGTCATGGCGCTTCCTCCCTTGCCCGGTTAAGACCGCGAACCAACCCTCCGCCCCGCGAACGCACCTCAGCTCGCAGTGAGCCCGGCGCGGATCTCATCCAGCACGGCCCGCGCATCGGGCACCATCTCGAGGAAACCGATCAGCTGCTCGCAGGCATAGTCCTCGCAATGCGCACAGTTGGCCACGCCACGCTCGACCGCGCAGGCGCGAATGCCGCAGTGCGCGCAGTAAAAACAGTAGCGGCCGCTGACATTGAAACAGCCGTCGCAGATCACGCCCTCCAGCGTGATGTTGGGGTTGTGGTGCTCCTCGGTCCATTGCTCGACCACCCGCTGCAGCGCTGCGGGGTCGCCGGACTGCGTCGCCAGATAGGCGCTACACTCGCTACAGACAATGCCACAAGCACCTACGATGCGTTGCATGACCTACCCTCCTTTAGCTCATCATCTGACCTACGAGCAGCTCAGCCGGCTCAAGCCGGCCTTCATCCAGCAGCTTCTGGCGCAGAAACCGCCCCGTGTGGCTGTGCTCCAGGGCCGCAACCATCTCCGGCGTGCCCTGCGCCACGATCTCGCCGCCCTCGGCGCCTCCCTCGGGGCCAAGATCGATGATCCAGTCCGCCGTTTTGATCACATCCAGGTTGTGCTCGATCACAATCACCGTGTTGCCGGCGTCGGTGAGGAGATGCAGCACGTCCAGCAGACGCTGGATGTCGGCAAAGTGCAGGCCCGTGGTGGGCTCGTCCAGGATGTAAACCGTGTCGCCGGTGGCCACGCGCGCCAGCTCCTTGGCCAGCTTGACCCGCTGGGCCTCACCACCCGAGAGCGTCGTCGCGCTCTGGCCAAGCTTGATATAGCCCAGCCCCACATCCACCAGGGTCTGCAGGATGCGCTGCACAGCGGGGATGTGGGCAAAGAACGCCGCCGCCTCATCTACATCCATATCCAGCACATCGGCGATGCTTTTGCCCTTGAAGCGGATCTGCAGCGTCTCCCGGTTGAAACGCCGCCCCTTGCACACATTGCAGGTCACCCAGACGTCGGGTAGAAAGTGCATCTCGACCCGCTTCTGCCCATAGCCCTTGCAGGCCTCGCAGCGCCCGCCCTTGACGTTAAAGCTGAAGCGTCCAGGTTCATACCCGCGCAGCCGGGCATCCTCCAACTGGGCGAAAAGCTGGCGAATTGGCCCCATCACCTGCACATAGGTGGCCGGATTCGAGCGCGGCGTGCGCCCGATCGGGTCCTGGGTGATGTTGATCACCTTGCCCACCTGCTCGAGGCCCTCGATGCGCTCGTGGCGGCCCGCCTGGATGCTGGCGCGATGGAGCTCGCGCGCCAGAGCCGGGTAGAGCGTCTGGGCCACCAACGAGGATTTGCCGCTGCCGGAGACCCCCGTCACACAGGTGAACAGCCCCAGAGGGAAGCGGACATCCAGGCTCCTGAGGTTGTTCTGGGCCGCGCCTCGCACCGTGAGCCATTTCCCGTTGGTAGGCCGCCTGCAGCCATTGGGCGAGGTCACCATCACCTCATGGCGCAAATAGCGCCCCGTGAGAGAGGCGGGATTGGCCATGATGGCCTCTGGCGGCCCGGCTGCCACCACCTTGCCCCCATTCAGGCCCGCGCCAGGGCCCAGGTCCACGATCCAGTCCGCGGTACGCATGGTCTCCTCATCATGCTCCACCACGATGACTGTGTTGCCCATGTCGCGCAACTGCTCCAACGTGTCGAGCAGGCGCCGATTGTCGCGCTGGTGCAGGCCGATGCTGGGCTCATCCAGCACGTAGAGCACGCCCGTCAGGCCACACCCGATCTGGCTGGCCAGGCGGATGCGCTGCCCCTCGCCCCCTGAGAGGGTCGGCGCCGGGCGATCGAGCGTCAGATAGTGCAACCCGACGTTCATCAGAAAGGTCAGCCGCCCCTCGATCTCCTTGAGCACCTCCTCGGCGATCTGCCACTGTTCGGCGTCGAGGGCGCCCGCGCGCTGGGTCAACGCGCCCGCGATCTCGGGATGGAGCGAGCCCACCCAACTCAGCGCGTCGCCAATGCTCAGCGCGACGACCTGGCTCAGGGTCTTGCCCCCCACGGTCACTGCGGCGCTCTCGCGCCGCAGGCGCAGGCCATGGCATTCGGGGCAGGGTTGCTGCGACATAAAGCGACCGTACCAGCGCCGCATCCCCTCCGAATGCGTCTGGCGGTAGCGGCGCCGGGTGCCATTCACGATCCCCTCGGTCACGGAATCGTGATAGCCCGCACCCCGCTCGCCGCTCCATTCCCAGCGGACCTTGACGCCCCCATACAGGATGGCCTGCTGGCACTCGGGGGAGAGATCGCGCCAGCGCGTGTCCAGGTCATGGCCAAAGTGCGCCACGATCTGGCGCGCCGCCTGGTAAGTGCCGGAGGTCTTTTTCTTGCGCAGCTCGCCCCAGCTCCGCACGCCCCCCTCGTGGAGTGTCAGATCGGGGTCCACAAAGAGCTGGGGATCGAACTCGATCTGGGTGCCGAGGCCGTTGCAGGTCGGGCACATGCCCAGGGGCGAGTTGAAACTGAACATGGCCGGCGAGAGCTTGGGAAAGCTGATGTTGCAGACCGGGCAGGCGTTCTGCTCGGAGAGCATCCAGTCCGGCTCGCCCTCTCGGGCGATGATCACGATCCCGTCACCCATCTGCAAGGCCGTCTCGACCGAATCGGTCAGCCGCGCGAAAAAGGCGGCCCGAAACTCGTCACCCGAAGCCGGGACGACCAGGCGGTCCACCACCAGGTCGATGGCGTGGCGCTTGTTCTTGTCCAGCGCGATCGGCTCGGCCAGATCGTGGACGCGGCCGTCGATGCGCGCCCGCGAAAAACCGTCCGCCTGCGCGGCGGCCAGCGTGTCACTAAAGGTCCCTTTGCGGTTGCGCGCCAGGGGCGCCAGTAGCTGAAAGCGGGTCTCCTCGGGCAGGCTGGTCACCTGCTCCACGATCTCCTGGGCCGACTGGGCGCGCACCACGCGGCCGCACTCGGGACAGTGGGGCGTGCCCGTGCGGGCATAGAGCACCCGCAGATAGTCGTAAATCTCGGTGACGGTGGCCACCGTCGAGCGGGGGTTCTTGCTGACCGCTTTCTGCTCGATGGCGATGGCCGGGCTCAGGCCGCCGATATAGTCCACCCG
>JAFGLK010000186.1 GCA_016928125.1 Anaerolineae bacterium | reverse complement strand
CGGCCCGTCTGCCCAAGCTGGTGGACCATGCCCTGACCGATGGCTGTCTGGTGATGGGTCGCCGCTGCCCCACCGCCGAGGAGGTGGAAAAGCTGTTCGCCTATGCGGCCACAGGTCGGGCGATCGATTTTTAGCCTGGTCGAGCTATGAGGAGACGGATGCGATGTTCGGCTATCATGACCGCCTTTTGCGCGTTGACCTGAGCCGCGGGGCGATAACCGTCGAGCCGTTGGGCGGCGAGGCCGTGGCCCGCTATGTGGGCGGCAGCGGCCTGGCGACGCACTACCTGTACGCGATGCTCGATCCACAACTCCCCGCATTGGCGCCAGAGAGCCCGCTGATCATGATGGCCGGCCCCCTCACCGGCACGCGCGCCCCCATGTGCGGGCGCCATGCGATCGTGGCGCGCTCGCCTCTGACGGGCTGGTTGGGCGAGTCGCACGTGGGGGGCCATGTGGGGGCGGCGCTGCGGCGCGCCGGCTATGACGGTCTCATCATCACAGGCGCTGCGGAAAGGCCCGTGTGGCTGAGCCTGGAGCCAGAGCGCGCTGAACTGCGCGACGCTCAAGAGCTCTGGGGCCTGGAGACGTTCGAGACCCAGGCTCGCGTTCGGTCTTTGCTGGGCGACAGACACGCGCGCGTGGCCTGTATCGGCCCCGCCGGCGAGAACGGCGTGCTCTACGCCGGCATCGCGCATGACCGCGCGCGCATGGCGGCGCGAACCGGCCTCGGGGCGGTGATGGGCGCCAAGGGCCTCAAGGCGATCGCCGTGCACGGATCGGGGCGCCAGATGCCCGCTCTGGCGGATCCAGAGGGCCTAGCGACAATCTCCGGCGGGCTACGTGCGTTGCTCAAGGAGGATGTGTTCTCCCAGGTCTTGCGCGCCACTGGCACGGCGGGCAATCTCGATTATCTCAGTTATCTGGGAGCCCTACCGGCGCGCTATTTCACGCTGGGCGAGTGGCCTCAGGCCGGTCAGATCGGCGGGGCCACCATGGCCGAGACGATCCTCTCCGGCGTGGAGGCCTGCTATGGCTGCCCGGTGGCCTGCGGCCGCCGGGTGACCCTTTCGCGCTATCCCACTGCCGAGGATGGAGGCCGGGGTATCAAAGGCCCGGAGTACGAGACATTGGGCGCCCTGGGCAGCCAACTGCTGATCGACGATTTGGAAGCCGTGGCTTATCTGGCGCATCGCTGCGATGCCTTGGGCATAGACACCATCAGCGCAGGCAACACCCTGGCGCTGGCGGTGTATCTCTACCAGGAGGGCGTCATCGGCCCCGCCGAGACAGAGGGACACGCCCTGGGCTGGGGGGATGCGGAGATGGCCTCGATATTGCTGGAGCAGATTGGCAGCCGTCGCGGCTTGGGGGCGCTTCTGGCGGAAGGTGGGCAGCGCCTGGCCGACCGGTTCGGCGTGCCGGAGTTAGCCGTCCAGGTGAACGGTATGTCGCCGGCCATGCATGATCCGCGGGCGTACTCTGGCATGGCCCTGGTGTATGCCACCTCGCCGGTGGGCGCAAGCCACAATCATTCGGCCTACTACCTGGTGGAGAGCGGTCGTCCCCTGGAGGCGCTGGACATCCTTTCGCCAGGGCGCCATGCTGATGCGGGGAAGGCCAGCTTCGTGGCGCGGGATCAGGACTGGAACGCCTGGCTCAACAGCCTGGTGACCTGCCTTTTCTGCAACGCGCCGCCCGAGAGCCTTATCGCGCTTTGCAACGCGGCTACCGGGCGCAGCCTCGATGCAAGCCAGGCCCTGGAGATCGGGGAGCGCATCTTTAACCTCAAGCGGGCCTTGAACCTGCGCTGGGGCTATACCCCACAGGGGGAGCGTCTGCCCCGTCTGCTACGGCAGAGCCTACGCGCCGGGGGGACCGAGGGCTTTGTGCCCGATGAGGAGCTCCTGTTCCACGAGTATTACAGGGCCCGCGGCTGGGATCGGGCGACGGGCAAGCCCTCGCGGGCCAGGCTGGAGGCCCTTGGTTTGAGCGACGTTGCCCAGGATATCGGGGCTGTGTGAGCTCGCTGTGAGAGGGGGAGGATGGCATGAGTGCGAATAGCCTGAGGGAGAGCGCTCGCCCGCAGCGCCCGGTCCTGCAGAGCAACATGTGGCGCATCGGGGACAATCCCGATCTGGGCGAGTTGACCGGCGAGAAGCAAGAAGTCGTGGATCACGCCATCTTTCGCTCGGACGATGGCCGCTGGCATCTGTGGGCCTGCATCCGGGGCACGCGCGTCGGGCGACTGATCTACGCCTGGGAGGGCCCCGCCCTGACCACGCCGCGCTGGGGCCGCGCGGGCATTGCCATGCGGGCCGAGGCGCGCTACGGCGAGAGCATCGACGATTGGAATGGCGAGGAATGGATTCAGGCCCCGCATGTGATCGTGCACGAGGGCGTGCATCACATGTTCTATGGCGGCCATCGTACCGAGTTGGGCACGTGCCAGATCTGTCTGGCGCGCTCGCCCGATGGGCGGGCCTTTCAACGCTACCAGGATGAACGTGGTTACAGCCGGGTCTTTGTGGGTCCCGGCGAGGCGCGCGACCCGATGGTGCTGCGCGTCGGCGATCTCTTCCACTGCTACTATACCGGCCATGACCCGGATCAGCGCGCCCCCTGCAAGATCTACTGCCGCACTTCCACCGATCTGGTCCACTGGTCCGACTATGTGGCAGTGAATTGGGGCGGCAGCGGCGGCGACGGGCCCTGGAGCGCCGAGTGCCCGCACGTGGTCTATCGCCACGGCTACTATTACCTCTTTCGCACCAGCCGCTATCAGCCCCCGGCGCTCACGCACGTCTACTGCTCGCGGGACCCGCTCGATTTCGGCCGCGGGGACGATGCGTGCAAAATCGCCACGCTGCAGGTTGCCGCGCCCGAGATCGTGACGCTGGGCGACCAGAGCTGCATTAGTACTGTAGAGGATCTGCGGGGCGGGGTGCAGCTCTGCCGTCTCGGCTGGGTGGACGAGAGATCCGCATAAGCGCGCATCACGCGGCATCGCGGGGCGACGAAGACGATAGTCCAGGAGGAGCATTCCGATGGAAGTCCAGATCACACGCCATGCGCTCGACCGGGTGCCCCTCTCCCTTATCATCGACGATGCGACGGTTCTCCTGAACCTGAACTACTTTTGGATGCG
>JAFGLK010000185.1 GCA_016928125.1 Anaerolineae bacterium | reverse complement strand
TCCGACTATATCTGGTTCGATGGGCAGTTTGTGCCCTGGGATGAAGCCCAAGTGCACGTGCTCTCTCATGCCCTGCACTACGGGTCGAGTGTTTTTGAGGGCATTCGCTGCTATGAGACGGCCAGCGGTCCGGCGGTGTTTCGTCTCGGTTCCCACGTGCGACGGATGTTCGACTCGTGCAAGATCTATCGAATGGAGATACCCTACTCATCCGATCAGGTCTCGAAAGCGATTCTGGATACGATCGCCAAGAACAAGCTGCGCTCCTGCTACATCCGGCCGCTGATTTTTCGCGGCTATGGGCAATTGGGCGTAATGCCCCTCACCTGCCCGGTGCAGATGATCATTGCGACCTGGGAGTGGGGCGCCTATCTGGGCGAGGAGGCTCTCGAGCAAGGTGTGGATGTGGGCGTCTCCTCCTGGCGGCGCATGGCGCCGGGGACGCTGCCGGCATCGGCCAAGGTGGGCGGCCACTATACGAACTCACAGTTGATCCGCATGGAGGCCGCCGAGCACGGCTATGCGGAGGGCATCGCCCTGGATGCGTATGGCTATGTGAGCGAGGGCAGCGGCGAAAACCTCTTCCTGGTGCGCGATGGGATCATCTACACGCCGCCTCTCGCTTCCTCGATCCTGGCCGGTATCACCCGCGACTGCGTCATCGCCCTGGCCCGCGATCTGGGCTACGAGGTGCGCGAGATGCTGATCACCCGCGAGCAGCTCTATGTGGCCGACGAGTTGTTCTTCTCGGGCACCGCAGCCGAGATCTCGCCCATCCGTTCGGTGGATCACATTGTCATCGGCCCCGGGCGACGCGGACCGATCACCGGCCAATTGCAGGCCGAGTTCTTCAAGATCGTCAGGGGTGAGGCGCCCGATCGCCATCACTGGCTCACCGCCGTGCCGGGGATGTGAGGACTCAGCTCGCGGCCGGTGCGCTTGGCACGGCGCAAGAGCTGGAGGGGCGGCAGTCGGACTCGCTAGATACAGGCCAGCCGCTGCAAGGGGCCTGTGCTTGGCCTTCGGAGCATGGGCCTCTTGTGTGCCTACAGCACCTGGTGTGATACGTCAGGGGGGAGGCGAATTGGCGTCTTGATCACTTTGGATATCCCCGGTATGGGACAGATGGGCTGGAGCGAGTTGGTGCTGGATCTCAATGGCACATTGGCCCTGGACGGCGCCTTGGTGCCTGGCGTGGCAGAACGCCTCGCGCCACTGAGGGAGCAGCTCAGCATCCGTCTGCTGACAGCCGATACCCATGGTGCGGCGAGCGGCATCGCGCAACGGCTAGGCGTGAGCTGGTCCCTTGTGGAACGCGGTCAGGAGGCCGAGCAAAAGCAGGCATTCGTGCTGGCTCTGGGCGCCGAGCGCACCATCGCCATCGGCAATGGCCACAATGACGCCCTGATGCTCCAGGCGGCAACTTTGGGCATCGCAACGCTGGGAGGTGAGGGGACCTCTGCACGAGCGCTTGGGGCAGCCGATTTGGTCACCCGCGACATCTGCGAGGCCCTCGATCTCCTGCTGCACCCAAGGCGCTTGCTGGCCACATTACGATGCTGACCGAAGGCGTGGCTAGACCACCTCGATATGAGGGGCTCCCTCGATCGCCTCGCCGATGAGCCAAGCCTGCCCTCCCATGGCCGCATAGCGCTTCAGGAAGGCTTGCGCTTCGTCGGGAGTCAGCGAGAGGAACAGCCCGCCAGATGTCTCTGGGCAGAACGTGAGAAGCTGTTGCTCATATTCGAGTCGCGGGGCAAAGCGCACGTGCTCACCGTAATCAGCTTGGTTGTTGTTGGCCATCGCCGGAAAAAGCAATTCGTCGGCATAATGCGTGGCCCCAGGATGGAAAGGCAGCGCATCATAGAGAATCCTCAAGCCCACACCGCTCTTGCTGGCGACCTCCCAGCCGTGGCCCAGCAGGCCAAAGCCGGTGATGTCCGTCACCGCGTGCAATGGGGCGTCCTTGAGGGCCGTAGCGGCGTCTTTGTTCAGACGCTTCATCCACTCGGTGGCGATGGCCAGGTGCTCCAGTTCAGCCTCGTCGGCCTTGTAGGCCGTGGTGATGATCCCCGTTCCGAGGGGTTTGGTCAGGATCAGAAGATCGCCCGGCATGGCGCCCGCCTTGGTGCCAATGCGCTGCGGGTGCACCTGCCCCACGACAGCCAAGCCGAACTTGGGTTCGTCATCGTCGATGGTGTGTCCGCCGGCGATGATCGCGCCCGATTCCTTGACTTTCTCGGCGCTGCCGCGCAAGATGCCCGCGATCATCTCCTCCGGCAACTCGGCCGGAAACGCGGCCAGGTTGAGGGCCAGGAAGGGCTCGCCGCCCATGGCATAGATGTCACTGAGCGCGTTGGCGGCCGCAATGGCGCCATAGTCATACGGATCGTCGACCACGGGGGTGAAAAAGTCCGCAGTGAAGATCAGCGCGCGGTCGTCGTCGAGCCTCCATACCGCGGCATCATCCGCGATGGACATGCCCACCAGCAGATCGGGGTAGTCTGCCTCGACAAAGACATCGGCCAGATGGCGCGTGACACGCGCCAGGGCGGCGGCCGCCCGTTTGCCGCCTCAACCGGCCGCTTTGGCGAGCTGGGTGAGGCGAATGGTGCCATCGGGGCCGGCCAGGTTGCGTGGCTCGCAACTGATCATGACCTACTCCAAGAGAATACTTCGAGACGCTCGCGCTGCCGCGCGACACCATCTCATTATAGGACGGTGTCAGAGTTGGCCCAAGTTTGAGAAGTGGCGCGCATCCGCGCCAATTGACACATCCAGTGAAGCGGACTATACTTGTCCTGTTGACAAACATCAGCAAATGACACGAGGTCTGTATGCAAGTTTTCCCGTTTACAGCTATCGTCGGCCAGGATCGCATGCGCCGGGCATTGATCCTTAATGCCATTAGCCCGCAGATTGGCGGCGTGCTCATCCGAGGCGAGCGAGGCACCGCCAAGTCCACCGCCGCGAGAGCGCTGGCCGCCTTGTTGCCCGAGGTGGAAGTGGTTCAGGACTGTGTGTTCAACTGCGACCCCTATCGGGTCGATCTCATGTGCGACAGCTGCCGAGAGCGGTTCGCAGCCGGCGAGATCTTGCCGGTTGTGCTGAAAAAGACGCGCTTTGTCGATCTGCCCGTCAGCGCGACCGAGGATCGCGTGGTAGGCACTCTGGATATCGAGCGCGCGATCAAATTCGGCGAGAAGCACTTTGAGGCCGGCGTGCTCGCGGCGGCCAACCGCGGCCTGCTGTATGTGGATGAGGTCAATCTGTTGGATGACCATGTGGTCGATCTGTTGCTGGACTCGGCCGCCATGGGCGTGAATGTCGTGGAGCGGGAGGGCATCTCCTTTTCGCATCCCGCGCGTTTCATCCTGGTGGGCACCATGAACCCGGAAGAGGGCGAGCTGCGCCCCCAGCTGCTAGACCGCTTTGCGCTCTGTGTCGATATTCAGGGCATCGCGGACGCGACACAGCGCGTGGACATTCTCCGTCGGCGCGTGGCCTATGAGCAGGATCCGGAGGCCTTTTACTCCGACTGGCTGGCGGCAGAGGAGATGCTCACCGAACGGATCGCGGCGGCCCGTGCGCTTTTGCCTCAGGTGACCTATGAGGAACGGGACCTCTACGGCATCGCCCAACTCACAGTCGAGATGGAGGTCGATGGCCATCGCGCCGACATCGTGATCCTCAAGACGGCGCTGGCGCAAGCTGCCTTTGACGGCCGTGACAGGATCTGCGAAGCGGACATCTTGATCGCTGCAGAGCTGGCATTGCCCCATCGTCTGCGGCGCAAGCCCTTTGAGGATACGCAGGCAAAGATGGAGCAGCTCGAGCAGCGCCTTGAGCAGGCGCGCTGCCGTATCCCCTCGTCGGATGACCAGCAGGGCAGCCAGAGCGTCGCGACTCCCGGGGAAAAAAAAACTGACTCGGTAGAGCGCCAGACACAGCCCGATGCGAACATGTCTGCTGAAGGCCTGCCGCTGCGTGGGCATCATAACGACGCCCAATCGCTCGACTATCTTCGCGAGGCCAACACGCCGGTGCGCATCGGTGACATGGTCAAGCCGCCCACTCTCAAAACGCCGGTGGATCGCATGGCGCGCCGGTCATCAGGCCGACGCAGTCGCACCATGACGAGTCGCAAGCGGGGTCGCTACATCTATGCGCGCTATGCGCCCGGCCGCTACGACGACATCGCACTAGATGCTACGGTGCGCTCCGCAGCGATGCAGCAGGCCGACCGCGAGCACGAGCATACGACGATAGCCATCCACGATCAGGATCTGCACCGCAAGGTGCGCGTGCGCAAGGCGGCCAATCTGATCGTGTTTGCCGTGGACGCCAGTTGGTCCATGGCCGCGGCCGAACGCATGGCTGCCACCAAGGGGGCGATTATGTCCCTCCTGGTGGATGCCTACCAAAAGCGCGATCGCGTGTGTATGGTCTCTTTCCAGAAAGACCGGGCCAACCTGGTTCTCCCGCCCACGTCGAGCGTGGAGATGGCCAAGAAGGCCCTGCAAGATATCCCTGTGGGCGGCAAGACGCCGCTCTCGGCCGGGCTGATGCTCGCCTTCCAGATCATCGAACGGGAAAAGGCCCAGGATAGCGAGATCATGCCCTTGATGATCCTGTTGACCGATGGCGCGGGCAACGTCTCGATGATGGGCATGCCCCCCCGCGAGGAATCGCTCATGGTGGCTGACATGTTTGCTGAAAAGTCGATCCGCGCCGTGGTGATCAACACCGAGCACGAGTCCCTGGATCGCGGACTGGCGCGAGAGTTAGCTGAGACGCTGGAGGCGCCCTGCTACAACCTAACCGATCTTCGCGCAGAGAGCCTCTACCAGACGGTGCGCCGAGAACTCAACGCGTGAATCCCTCGCAGGTATTGGCGATGGCCAAGGCTGACAGCCGTAGACAGATTTGGGCCGATCTGCTCCTCCTGATGGTGACGCTGATTTGGGGGAGCACTTTCGTCATGGTCAAGGATGTCGTCTCTTCGTATCCCGTGTTTCCTTTCCTCACACTGCGCTTCGCCTTTGCGACGCTCGCTCTTTTGCCGTTGGGCTGGCGGCGACTGCGCACCCTCGGCTGGCGCGGATTGGGCGCTGGCGCCCTGATCGGGCTGTTTCTTTTCGCAGGCTATGCGTTCCAAACCGTGGGGCTGCGTTATACCAGCGCGTCCAAGACCGGCTTTATCACGGGCCTGTACGTGGTCATGGTGCCCATCCTATCAGCCAGCCTGCTGCGCGAGCGCCCCGCCGCCAAGGCGATCCTTGGAGTAGGCTTGGCCACGGTCGGGCTGGCGTTGCTCTCGATCGAACGGGATCTGGGGATCGCTCGCGGGGATCTGCTGGTCTTGATGTGTGCCTTTTCCTTTGCGTTGCACATCGTGACGGTCAGTGCCTTTGCCCCCAAAGCCGATCCGATTGCGCTGACGATCGTCCAGGTGGTCACTGTGACCTTGGTGAGCGGCGTCGTCGCGTTGGTCACCGAGCCCACCTGGCCCATGCCGGAGCGCTCCACATGGTTGGCGGCCGGCTTTACGGGCATTCTGGCGACAGCGGTGGCGTTTGGGATCCAGACCGCGATGCAGCGCTTCACCACGCCCACCCACACGGCCCTCATCTTTACCGGCGAGCCGGTCTTTGCGGCCCTGTTTGGCTTGTTGTGGGCAGGTGATGTGCTCCTGGGCCGACATGTGGCGGGGGGGCTGCTGATCATCCTGGGTACGCTGGTGAGCGAGATTCAATGGTCAAACCGCACGGCGATGCTCATCTCGCGTTTCGTCAGTCCCCATTATGTAGCGGTACCGCTCATGCTGGTGATGGTGCTCTCCGATAGCATTCCTTGGCAACAGGGCCTGCTGTGGGCAGCGGTTACCGCGACGCTTGGGGTAGCGATCCCCCTAGCTGTGTGGGCACGCCAGTTCCGGCACGGCGGCATCAGCGACTGGCACGTCTCGGACCGGCGTGAGCGCCTTCAGCCCGTCCTCGTACTGACATCCCTTTTTGCAGCATTGGTGCCTCTGCTCGTCCTCATCTTCCTCGGCGGCCCGCGCTCGTTGCTGGTGGTCTACTGGACGGTTCTGGCTCTGGTGATCATCAACCTGATGATCACGGTGTGGTGGAAGGTGAGTCAGCACGTCAGCAGCATCGCCGCCAGCACGGCCTTGATTGTCGTCGCGTTGGGCGTTGGGGCAGCTCCCGTGTTGCTGTTCGTGCCGCTGGTCGCTTGGGCACGTGTCAAACTGGGCGCTCATACGGTGATGCAGACCGTCATCGGCGGTGTGACGGGAATCACCGTTAGCCTGCTGATCTCACGCCTCTCCGGTTTGGCCTAGGTCGCACAGCGCTCAGGCTGGCGCTCAGCGCGCGCGGCCCGTTGCCAACGCTCCTGCCGATAGGTATAATGGGAAGCGCTCAGGCTGTCGGGCGCGCCGCGTTCATCGCGGCTAGTCTTTCACATAGGTGGGGTTACCTTCAAAGGAGGGGTGCGTGATGCTAGGCAAGGGGCTGCGCTACACGGGTTGGATTCTGCTTGTCTTGGCGGTGCTGCTGCTCCTGTCCCTCTCCGGCCTGGCGCAAGAACAAACGGCCACGCCAGAGACCGAGGTTAGCCCCACGGAGACCATCGAGGCCACGGCCACATCGGAGCCTGAAGCGACGGTGACTTTGGAGCCCACCCTCGAGGTCACGGCGGAAGCCGAGGTTGAGGAGCCCGAACCGGCCGAGGAAGAGGGCCCAACGTTGACCCCCGAAGCGACAATAGAGGCCGCGGTAGAGCTGACGCCGACTGTCAGCATCGCCGTCACCGAGACCGTTACGGTGGCGCCCGCCGTGGTCACCGGTACGCTCCCGCTGACTGAGACGGCACCTGGCTTGACTCGCTCGGTGCCTGCCGAGCAGAGATCCAGCCTGCAACTCACGGTCTACAATCAGAACCTCGGCCTGGTCAAGGAGGTCCGCACGCTGGCCCTGGAAGCAGGATCCAACAGGATCCGCTACAGCGATGTCCCCTCTGGGATCGAGCCGACCAGCGTACACTTTGTCTCATTGACCGATCCCGAGGGCACCTTGGTGCTCGAACAGAATTACGAATATGACCTGGTCAGCACCGCCAAGCTACTCGAGAGGTACCTAGACGGTGAGATCGGCTTGAGAACCCAAGAGGGCAGCATCTACACGGGCACGTTGCTCTCTGGTGTCGATGACGTGATCCTCGCCACTGAGGACGGGATCAGAGTCATCAGGCTGGAACAGATCCAAGAGTTCGCCTTTCCCCAGTTGCCTGAAGGCCTGATCACGAAACCATCGCTCGTATGGCTGCTCGATGCGGCTCAGGGCGGCGAGCAAGATGTGCGCGTGACCTATCTGACATCTGGGATCAACTGGCGCGCCGACTATATCGCGATGCTCGCTTCGGATGGCGCCTCGCTCGCGCTCAATGGTTGGGTGACGGTCGACAATCGCAGCGGGGCTGCGTATAACGAGGCCCGCCTCAAGCTGGTGGCAGGAGACGTGCACCGGGTGACGACACCGAAGCTGATGACCTTCGATGCCGCTGAAGAGCAGAGAATGGTCCTGGCAGCGCCTCCCCAGGTCGAGGAACGGGCTTTCTTTGAGTACCATATCTATGAGGTCCAGCGCCTGGTGACGGTGGGCCACAATCAGACCAAGCAGATCGAGTTTGCAGCGGCGCCGGTCATCTCGGCCACGAAGGTACTCCTGTACGAAGCCTCGCCCCTGGTGCAAACGGGTCGGGTGATCGCCGATGCCGACTATGGGCTGGGTGGCGAGGCCCCGGTGCAAGCGCTGCTTGAGTTCACCAACTCTGAGGAGGCCGGGCTAGGCATTCCCTTGCCCAGCGGCCTCGTGCGGGTATACCAGGAGGATGTAGATGGTGGCGCCGAGTTCGTGGGCGAGGATACCATCGACCACACGCCTAGAAACGAGCTCCTGTCGCTCTACCTGGGCGATGCCTTTGACGTGGTGGGCGAGCGCACCCAGGTGGCCTTCCGCAAGATCGGCGACAACGCAGCCGAGGAGAGCATCAAGATCACGCTACGCAATCACAAGGCCGAGGATGTCGTGGTGCGGGTTATCGAGCATCTCTTCCGCGCATCCGAGGCCGAGATCATCACGATCGATGCCGAGTATGAGATGGTCGATGCCACGACCTTCCGTTCCGACGTCGCGATAGACGCCGATGACGAGGCGAGCCTGCAGTACACTGTCCTCTATGCCTGGTGAGCGGGTCTGGGTCAATCGAAAGCCCTGGGCTCGATGGAGCTCAGGGCTTTTCTCTGGGACGCTGACATGAAGAAGACCAACATCATCACTCTCGGCCACAAGCTGGATGTGCCGTTCCTGATGCATCGGGTGGCGACCATCGATCATTTCTCGGCCTATCTGTACGTGTGTGACGGGTTTGTCGCCAAGCATCGCCACATCTCGCAGGACGAGCTTTTCGTCGTCATCGATGGCGTGATGGGCATCGACACGGATTGGGGCAATGTCGCGCTGGTGGATGACGAGTTCGTCGTCATTCCGCGCGGCCTCACTCACCGGTCGGGCTCGATTGTGCACACTCTGGTGATGCTCTTTCAGGCACAGACCGACCCCGATCGCAAGAACGGCCACGGCCAGCTATTCGTCGACGAGCGAGCGGGCGAGCTATCCAAAGGCTCCCTCAGGATCTCGCCTGATGGCTCTCGGCCCGCCTACCGATCCGAGCGGCTGGCCCAAGTGGATGAGATGTCGCTGCGTCGGATGCACTGCGCGGGCACCACGCCCTGGCACAGACACGTGGAGCATGATGAGTTGTTATGGGTGCGCGAGGGGCACCTGGAGGTGGGCACCGAGCATGGTGGCGTGCGCTTGGAGGCCAACGATGTGGGGGTGATCCCGCGCAACACCATTCATCGGCTGTCGGCTCAAGGGCAGGCGCTCGCGCTTGGGTTCATTCACGATCAAGTGACGCCTGCGGCCCACATGGGATTGATGGGCGAGACGGGGCTGGACTGATCTGGGCCGCCTCCTCCGGTTTCAGAACTGAAAGTCTTGCAGGATCGACCCGCCGATAAACTCGCGCAACAGCGAGTTATCCGGCACCAGGTCCGGTTCGCAGGGTCGCACCCAACGCAGAAAGGCCAGCAAGCGACGCGCCTCGAGTGCTTCCTCGGTTCCCTCTGGCACCCGCAGCAGGAGCGGCTCGGCGAAGGGCTTGAGCACCGCCAGCTCATAGACCAGGGCCGAGTTGAACATCACATCGGCATTCTCCTGATAGGGAAAGATGTTGCGCTCCTCCCCTCGGCGCACGCTCTCCCAGCGTCCAATCGTGTCTTGGGCCAGGTACCCTCTGGAGCGCGCGTCGCGGACGATGCGCCGCAGCAGACGCGTGTCCGTCGTGGGCACGCGATTGTGATGGTCGATGTTGAGTTGCGTCAGGGCCGAAGCATACACGCGAAAAACGCACTCGGGCGGCAGCTCGGGGACCAACGCGGGATTGAGGCCGTGGATGCCCTCCACGAGAATGATGGCCTCACTGTTCAACTGAGCTTCCTCGCCGGCCACGCTCTTGCCACTCTTGAAATCATAGTGGGGAAGCCGAACCCGCTGGCCAGCCATCAGAGCCATCAGGTCTCGGTTGAAGCGGTGTACATCGATCGCCTCAAGAGCCTCGAAATCATAGTTGCCGGCTTCGTCGAGCGGGCTCTGGTCACGGTCGACGAAATAGTCGTCCAGAGCCAAGGCAAAAGGACGCAGACTGGTGACCATCAGTTGGATCGCTAGACGGCGCGCAAAGGTGGTCTTGCCCGAGGACGATGGGCCAGCGATCAGCACCACGCGCGTCTCGCGGCGGCGCGCCACGATGGCGTCGGCGATATCCGAGATGCGCTTCTCGTGCAGCGCCTCGGCCACGAGGATCGCTTTCCGGATCTCGCCGCTGGCTACCGCCGCATTGAGCGCCCCCACATCCGCCACGCCCAGGATGTTGATCCACTCCCGATAGCGCCGATAGACCTCCATGAGCTTGGGATAGTCGCGCGAGGCTGGCAAGGAGGTGGGCGAGAAGCGTTGAGGTAGACGGATGATAAAGCCGGGCGGATAGAGTTCCAGACAGAAGCGGTGCAGTTTGCCGGTGCTGGGCATCATGTGACCATAGAAATAGTCCTGCACGCCGCACAGACTGTAGACGGTCACATCACTGCCTTCGTAGCTCTGCATCAGGCGGACTTTGTCATCGTAGCCTTGGGCTTGGAAAAGGGCCACGGCCTCCTCGGTCGGCATGCGCTGTTTGATAATCGGCTCATCGGCGGCGATGATCGCACGCATGCGCGCCTCGACCGCCTCAAGCTCCTCCTGTGCAAAGAGCGGGCGCCCCTCAACCTGGCAGAAAAAGCCGCCCAATGTCACCGAGTGGTCGATGATGATGTGCGCCTCGGGAAACAGATGATGCGCAGCGACGACCATGAGGAACGAGAT
>JAFGLK010000184.1 GCA_016928125.1 Anaerolineae bacterium | reverse complement strand
GACGACGACAGCGACCTGGCCGTGATCAAGGTGGGCGACGTCCCCGACGACGTCCATCCGCTGCAACTGGGCGACTCGGACCAGGTTCAGGTGGGCGAATGGGTCATCGCCATCGGCAGCCCCTTTGGTCTGGGCAGCACTATGACCCTGGGCATCGTCAGCGCCCGCGGACGCACGATCCCCTCAGGTGTCACGCCGTTCAGCATCCCCGAGGCGATCCAGACCGACGCCGCCATCAACCCGGGCAATTCGGGCGGGCCGCTGCTCAATCTGCGAGGTGAGGTGATCGGCGTCAATGCCCAGATCGCAAACAGCGGCGTCAGGGCCAACGCGGGGGTCGGCTTTGCCATACCGGTCAACACGGTGCGGCGCGTGGCGCCCGTTTTGATCGAGAATGGCGTCTATGTCTGGCCGTGGCTGGGTGTGTCAGGCGGCAGCATAAGCATGGTCCTCCAAGAGGCCAACGAGCTAGCGTCGCAGCAAGGGGCCTATATCGCCAGCGTCTCAGAGGGCGGACCGGCGGACGATGCCGGCCTACGTGGAGCGACGCGAACGATTCAGATCGACGGCGGCCAGATCCCGGTTGGCGGAGATGTGGTCATCGCCATCGACGGCGTACCCGTCGCGAACTTTGATGAATTGCTCCGCGAGATCGCCAAGCATCTCCCTGGCGACCAGGTCGAGCTCACTATCCTGCGCGATGGGCGTGAGCTCAACCTGAACGTGGAACTGGAAGCCAGACCACAAGACTTTGGCTAGATCGACGCAACCGGACGGATACAACTCCCGCCGCTGGTCGTGGAGCGCGGCGGGAGTTGTCTATTCCCGAGGCACGGCGTGCGCTGCCACATAGGCGTCGACCGCTCCCGGTCGATCGCTGCCGGTGAAGGACGCGCCCTGCGGCATGCAGTAGAACGCCTCGGCGTACTCGAGTCCGTGGCGCTGCCCGAGCTCGCGATACTCGTCCAGGCAGAACTGTCGGATGTAGGCCCGATCCGCGGCCTCATCATCGCCATCGAGTAGAGGCAGGCGCAACCCTTGAGCGGCCAGCCTGGCCTTCAGCCTACGCCCCTGCGACCCCGCTGGCCCCTGAGACTTGTTGACGCTCATGGAAGCGATCTTGGGCTCCATAAAGGGGCCAATGTCCACTACGCGATTGTAGGGCTGCCCTGGGCGCGCCACCCAGTAGTACTTTTGACGAACGCCATGGGGCTCAAGGCCAGCGTCCAGTTGCTCGGGATAGTCCTTGTTCATCCCGGCCATCCAGCAGGCCTCCTCGGCCACATGGCCCGTGACATAGTGATCGGGGTTCTCCTCGCCCTGGCCCCAGGGGTTGAACGTCAGAACGACATCGACCTTGAGCAGACGATAGAGAAAGATCAGTCGGCCACGGATCTCCTGAGACGAGACCTCGTCGAGACGATGATTGCGGTAGCCCAGGTTGTACACCTTGCTAAAGCCGAGCACGCGGGCGAGGGCATCCACCTCGCGTTCGTTGCTCAGGATCGTCTCGCCAAGGCTCGTGGTCGGGCCGCACTTTTCGTCGTTCGTGGTCTGAATCAGGTAGCCGGTGTAGCCCTCGGCCAGCAACTTGGCCACCGTGCCGCCGCAGAAAAAGGGGATGTCATCGGCATGGGCTTGCACAGCCGCCAAGACCTTGCCGCGATGCGGTAGACCGGGATCAAAGCGCTCTATCGTGACCGATGTCCCTTGGTTCGCCATCCTGCTTGACCTCCCGAAATCGTCAGAGTGCTCCTGCGCACGAGTCCTGCACGGCGAAGGGAATTCACCGGGGGCGGTGTCCAAGACCGATCGACTCGCGCTCTCGCGAGGCAGGTGCACAAACCAAAAAGCCCGCCTCATATTCTGGGCATTCGAGCCCACAATGCAAGGCAGGCTTTCGACGGTTTTCCCGTTTCGCGAGCTTCGCCCGCGGGCCAGACGAGAGAATCAGGCGATCTCGGCAATCAGCTCGCGTGTCGTCTCGTCGCTCACCTTCTGGTAGTGCGAGAACTGCATACTAAAGGTGCCGCGCCCCTGGGTTGCCGAGCGCAGACTGGTAGCATACCCGAACATACGCGCCAGTGGCACGTGCGCCGTGATGCTCTGCACGCCCGTATCGTGCGGCTCGATGCCGGTCACCTGAGCCGCACGGCTGCTCAGATCCCGGATCACGTCTCCCGTATAGTCGCGGGCGGCCACCACATCCACCTGCATGACCGGCTCCATCAGGATCGGCGCGCCCCTGAGCACGGCGTTCCTGAGGGCAAATGCTCCGGCCATGCGGAAGGCCTGCTCCGAAGAATCGACCTCGTGGTACTTGCCATCGACCAGCGAGACTTGGATATCCACCACAGGCTGCTTGGCCAGAGGCCCGGCCTTCATGGCGTCCAAGATGCCGGCCTCCACAGCCGGGATGTACTCGCGGGGAATGGCGCCCCCGTAGATCTTGTTCTCGAACCGAAAGCCGGCACCCGCCTCGAGCGGCTCGACTTCGATATCCACCACGGCGTATTGGCCACGGCCGCCGCTCTGCTTGACCAGCCTGCCTTCGGCCGCCGCGGGGCGAGTGATCGTCTCGCAGTAGGCCACCTTGGGCGCCCCGACCTTGACATCCACGTTGAACTCGCGCTTCAGGCGGTCCACGATGACCTCTAGGTGCAGCTCACCCATGCCGGCCAGGATGGTCTCTTCGGTCTGCTCATCCTGCCGAACATACAGAGTCGGGTCCTCCTCGCAGAGCCGCTGCAGGGCCATGCCCAGCTTGTCCGCATCAGCCCGGCTTCTCGTGTCAATAGACACCTCGATGACGGGAGCAGGAAAGCTGATCTCCTCCAGGGCCACAGGCCGAGACTCGTCACACAGGGTATGGCCGGTCTTGCCCGATTTGAATCCGAGCACGGCGCCGATATCGCCAGCGTGCAGTTCCTCGATCTCTTCACGGCTGTCCGCATGCATGCGCACCAGACGGCCGATGCGCTCGCGCTGGCCCGCCGTGGTGTTGAGCACCGAGTCGCCTCGGCGCACCACGCCCGAATAGACGCGCAGAAACGAGAGCTTGCCCACGTACGGGTCGGTGCTGATCTTGAAGATCAGCGCAGCCATGGGCTCGCGATCATCGGGGCGGCACACGATCTCGCGCTCATCGATCGGATCATGCCCAACCATGCTGTCGACCTCCAGCGGGGAGGGCAAATAGTCAACTACCGCATCCAATAGCGGCTGAACACCCACGTTCTTGAGCGCCGAACCGCACAACACCGGCACGGCGCGATTTTCGCACGTGGCCTTGCGCAGGGCTGTCTTGAGCGTGGCCTGGCTCAGCGTGTGCTCTTCGAGATAGGCCAGGGCGATCTCGTCATCAACATCGGCCAGGGCCTCGATCAGCATCTCGCGGCGCCGCGCCGCCTCATCCGCCAGCTCCGCTGGGATCGATCGCGTCTCCCGCACGCCTTCCTCGCCACTGAAATAGACCGCGCGCATCTCCACCAGGTCGATGACCCCCGAGAGCGCATCCTCTCGGCCAATGGGAATCTGCAGCACGATGGGATGGGCGCCCAGGCGCCTCCGGATCATGCCCACGGTGTGATCCAGGCTGGCGCCCGCACGGTCCAGCTTGTTGACAAAGCAGATACGCGGCACACCGTAGCGGTCGGCCTGACGCCAGACCGTCTCTGACTGGGGCTCGACGCCAGCCACGCCATCGAACACGACCACGCCGCCATCCAGGACCCGCAGGGCCCGTTGGACCTC
This sequence comes from Anaerolineae bacterium, assembly GCA_016928125.1. The sequence goes on along the minus strand of JAFGLK010000184.1, from coordinate 3,385 downwards.
GGCCGTAAAGTCGATATGCCCAGGTGTGTCGATCACATTGATCTGATGGCGGTTCCACTCGCAGGTGATGGCTGCAGACTGGATCGTGATGCCCCGCTCGCGCTCTTGCGGCATAAAGTCGGTGACGGTGTTGCCCTCGTCTACATTGCCGAGGCGATGGATGCGCCCCGTATGCAACAAGACCCGCTCGGTGACGGTTGTTTTGCCTGCGTCAATGTGAGCGATGATCCCTATGTTTCTAAGTTCTTCCAGACGTGTGTCTCTCATCTTGATTCTCCCGATGAGATCGAGCTCTCAATCATGCTTTCCGCTGTTCTGATCGGCCTGTGGGCGCAAAAAAGGGCCTGACATCTCACCGATTTCGGCCACAGGTCCGGGCCACATCCATGAAGCCAGGCCGAGCGCACACGAACTCTCACTATACCGCATTTTGACCAGAACGCCAAAAACGTTGCCCTCGCGCCCTCGCCCCTCTGTGAACCAACTGCTCAGCCAGACCAGCTACAAGGCACTGATATAACCAGGTGTTCGCAGCGATTCACGCGCAGGCACTGAGGGCCAACATAAGCTCCGCCTGGGTCGCCAAAGGCGGAGACAGACACGCCCCTTTCCGGGGCATCCGCCGAGTTTGACAGGAACTGATAAGTATGACATAATAACTCTCGTAATCAGGATTAGGTCAGGTTAGCATTGAGAACTCCCCGCAGACGTACGGATCGGCCTCTCGATTCTCTTCTCCAAGAGCGTTGAACGACTGAACCTCTGCCAAGCAGGACTCTCAAGGACTTGAGCACCGCGGCGCTTGTCCCTCAAGCGGGACGCGAGTCTTGAGCATCCATGCGCGCTGGCCGCCAAAAACAGGAGAAAGTAGAATCGTGAACAAGAAACTATACGTAGGCAATCTGTCATATGACACCACCGAGAGCACACTCGAGAGCCTGTTCGCGCAAGCGGGCCAGGTTGTCGAGGCGGCTGTGGTGACGGATCGCTACACCGGCCGCTCCAGGGGCTTTGGCTTTGTGGAGATGACAGATGAGACGGCCGCCGCCGCCGCCATTGAGCAGTTCAATGGCAAGGAACTCGACGGCCGCGCGATCCGCGTGGCCGAAGCCAGGCCGCGCGCCCCACGAGACAATCGCGGGTACAGCGCCAGCAGCCGCTGGTAGAGGATAGGCCTCTCGCTGACGCGAGAGGGTCTTGAGTCAGTGAAGGCCAGGTGAACTCTGAGGGACGACACAGAGACGCTGTGTTGGTCCACCTGGACAGCGCAAGAATGAGATTTTGACATCTCGGACGGCGCCCAACGTCATCGTTGGGCGCCGTTCAGTGGTGTCGAGCCATCGAGTCTGGGCCACTGAATCACCGGGGATTTTGGCTCCGGATCGCTATCGTGGTATGCTCGCCACATGGCCACTTTCCTCTATCCTCAGACGTCTGCGCAGGCGCAGATGGGGTCTGTTCACCCTCCTGCCTCTTGCGGGGCGCGGCCAAGCGTAACCGGGCTCCTGAGATCGGCAGCGGCCTTGGCTCTCTGTCTCCTCGTGTTCGCTCTGCTGCCCGGAGTGTGTGTCGCGCAGCCACAAGACGCCGAGTCGGACCCACCTGAGGAAACCATACTCCTTGCCGCCGTGGTTGCCGTGCGTGAGCGGCCAGAGCCCTCTGGTCTGGGGCAGGCATCGCTAATCCAGGAGCTCGATCTCAAAGTGGCGCTAGGCCGCCGCATGGGCGAGGTGATCACCATGCAGCACGAGGTGCACGAGTACGCCGGCGTAGCAACTCTGAGCCCAGGCGAACTCGTTTACGTCTCTGAGAGCCGTGGCCCGAACGGCGGGTTGAGCTACTATGTGGTCGGATATGCCCGCTGGGTTCGTCTCCTGTGGCTGGGTTTGGCGTTTGGGGGATTGGTTCTCGCGGTGGGGGGCAGGCGGGCGCCGCGTTCGCTGTTGGGTCTGGCGACATCGTTTGGCGTCATCTTTGCCTTCCTGATCCCGCGTCTGGCAGAGGGACGAGATCCGCTCTCCATGGCCTTGGCTGCAGCAGGCCTGGCGCTGCCGCTGAGCTACTATGTGGTGCACGGCTTTAGCCGGAAGACCACCGTGGCTCTGATCGGCTCAGCCATTGGGCTGGGTCTGACGGCCGCCATTGCCTTACTCTTCACGGCCTGGGCGAGGCTTACCGGCTATGCCTCAGAGGAAGCGGCTATGCTGCAGGGCAGCACGGCGGCGCGGATCGACGTGCGAGGTCTGCTATTGGCCGGGATGGTGATCGGCGTCCTGGGCGTGCTGGACGATGTGACGGTCGCGCAGGCCGGCGTCGTCGAACAGCTATGGGCACTGGATCGCTCCCTCACCTGGAGACAGCTTTACTCGCGTGCTATGCAGGTGGGGCACGATCACATCGCCTCTGTGGTCAACACGCTCGCCCTGGTCTATGCGGGTTCTGCCCTGCCGTTGCTGCTCCTACTTGGCGATCAGTCCCTCTCGCCTTTGTATGTCCTAAGCTATGAGGTCGTGGCTGAGGAGGTGGTCCGCATGTTGGTGACCAGCACCGGCCTCGTAGCGACCGTGCCTATCACCACCTGGTTGGCCGCGATAGCCCCCCGTCGTGGTGTCCCTCCTCAGACGGGCCAAGCTAACCTCTCATAGCGGTATGCTCTTGCTCCCGCTGTGCGGAGGATCAGCACGGCCTCTTGACATCTGCCGCGCAGGGTCTTTGTCATACGCGTCAGTGGCGGGGCACGAGCAGGCAGTTCCTGTCATGTCACAGATGCTCGGCTATCGGCCGACCTTTCACAAAGGAGAAGGGGCGTGAAGATCACAGATATTCTGGTTCATGTCGTGGAGCTGCCGGAGAGCAAGGCGAGCCTGCACGAGATCGTGCAGGTGGTCGGGCTCAAGCGTACCCAATATACCCATCGATCCAAACCGCTCGATCGCCCAGCGCATCAGATGATCATGCGCGTGCAGACCGACGAGGGGGTGGAGGGCATCTGCTCGTTTGATGGTCACGGGGGCGATCCGGCCTACGTCGTCGAGCTATTGCGCGCCAATGTGCTGGGCCAGGACCCGTTCAGGCGCGAGTTCATCTTTCAGAAGTTGCATCTCGGTACCCGCTGGGTGTACCAAAAACCGGGCTGGTTCGGCACGCTGGATAACTGCCTGTGGGACATCGCCGGCAAGGTGGCCGGCCTGCCGATCTACAAACTGCTGGGGCAGATGCGCGATGGCGTGCCGGCTTACCGAACCGCTGGCGATGGGCCGGTGGAGATGTACATCGAGCACATTGAAGAGGGCTTGAAGCAGGGCATCCATGCCTACAAGCCCCATTCCTACAAGGGCGGCAAGGCTGACATCCCGATCATGGTGGCGCTACGCGAGCACGTAGG
>JAFGLK010000027.1 GCA_016928125.1 Anaerolineae bacterium | reverse complement strand
AGTACGGCATCTTTACCCAGACGTTCGAGGATGGATGGCAGGTAGAGAGCCCAGATCAGTGGCTCTTCTATGGCAACCCCTGGGAGTTCCCGCAGCCTGATGACGCCCTTATGGTTGGCTTCTATGGGCACACCGAGCATTACCGTGACGACGAGGGCCACGACCGGGTCCGCTGGATCCCGGGCCAGACGGTGCTGGGGGAGCCAGCGCACACGTTGGTGCCCGGATACGGGACAGGCACGGTCAACATGATGCGCCTCTGGCGAGCACGCGCCACGCACGAGTTCAATTTCCGGCTCTTTGAGGCTGGCGACTATGCCCGGGCCGTGGCGCAAAAGACCGAGTCGGAGAATATCACCAAAGTCCTCTACCCCAATGATGAAACACCGCAAGGGCAAGAGCTGCGGCTCAAACAGCAATACTTTTTCGTAGCCTGCAGCCTGGCCGACATCATCCGGCGCTTTTTCCTTCGTAACGAGGACTGGGACCGATTCCCGCACAAGGTGGTCATGCAGCTCAATGATACCCATCCGGTGCTTGGCATCGCCGAGCTGATGCGCCTGCTTGTGGACGAGTACCGCCTGCCCTGGGAGCAGGCATGGCAGATCACGCGGCAAAGCTTTGCTTACACTTGTCACACGCTCATGCCCGAAGCGCTGGAAAAGTGGCCAGTCGCGCTTTTTGAGCGGCTGCTACCCAGGCACCTGGAGATCATCTATGAGATCAACCATCGCTTCCTTGAGGAGGTGCGTCGGCGCTTCCCCGACGACCCAGAGCGCGTGGCGCGCACCTCAATCATCGAGGAATGGCCCACCCGGCAGGTTCGCATGGCCCATCTGGCGTGCATCGGCAGCTTTTCCATTAACGGAGTGGCGCCGCTCCAGTCCACGCTGCTCAGAGAGCGCACCCTGTCGGACTTTTCCGAGCTGTGGCCCGAAAGGTTCGGGAACAAGACAAATGGTGTCACGCCGCGCCGCTTTGTGAGGCTGGCCAATCCCAGGTTGGCGGAGTTGATCAGCGGCAAGATCGGCGAGGGGTGGCTGACCGATCTGGAACAGCTCCAAGGCCTGGAGGATTATGTTGATCAGAGCGATTTCCGCGCCGCGTGGCAAGAGATCAAGCGGCACAACAAGGTAGAATTGGCGGCGCTGATTCAGGAGGAACTGGGGATTTCCCCCGATTCTGCCTCGATCTTTGACGTGATGGTCAAGCGACTGCACGAGTACAAACGGCAGCTTCTCAAGGCGCTGCACATCATCACACTCTACAGTCGAATCAGGGCCGATCCAGGGATGGACCTTGTGCCGCGGACCTTTGTCTTTGGCGCCAAGGCCGCTCCTGGCTATCGGATGGCCAAGCTGATCATCAAGTTGATCAATGCCATCGCCGCCGTGGTGAACACCGACCCCGACGTGGGCGATCGGCTCAAGGTAATCTTTCTGCCCAATTTTAACGTCTCTCGGGGCGAGAGGATCTATCCGGCGGCAGACATCTCGGAGCAGATCTCCATGGCGGGCACCGAGGCATCGGGCACAGGCAACATGAAGTTCGCGCTCAATGGCGCCCTCACCGTGGGCACGCTGGATGGCGCCAACATCGAGATACGGGAGCGGGTCGGCCAAGACAGCTTTTTCCTGTTTGGCCTGACTACAGATGAGGTTTTTGGGCTCAAGGAGCGTGGCTATCGGCCCATGACGTACTATGAGAGCAATTCAGAGCTCAAGCAGGTCATCGACGACATCGCGTCAGGGCGCTTTGCACAGGGGGACCAGGCGATCTTTCGGCCGATCGTGGACTCACTGCTCCAGCGCGACGAGTTCATGGTGCTGGCCGACTATGCGTCCTACGTAGAGTGTTGTGAGACGGCGGCACAGCAGTATGCCGACCGCCAGCGCTGGACGCGCATGTCCATCCTCAACACGGCGCGCTGCGGCTACTTTTCGTCAGATCGGACGATTCGAGCCTATTGTGAGGATATTTGGGGAGTGCAACCGGTGCGCGTGCCAATGTAGGAATCGGCGCCCTTGATCGTGCTCTCCATGATCTGCCTCTCTCGCCATGCTCTTGTGCTCGTCGCGCCGTCGCCGCGCGACACCAACTGACCTATCTATCGTATATAGAACCTCGGTTCGGGCGACTCCATAAAAGGCTCTTGCACCCGCTCGAGAATGGTCTTGGCCTGGTCAAAGGCCTGCTGTATCTCCATCAGGCGTGGGTCTTCGGCCATCGCCAGTCGCCACGTCTTTTCGTCCAACTGCCGAGTGCGAGGCTCAGTCCATCCCGCCGATCCGATCGCTGTCTTGAGGGCCTCCAGCTCTCTCCGCTGCAGGTCCTGTTCGGCCAGAGCCAGGGCCTGATCCTTGACGCCCTCAAGCTGGTAGATGATCCAATTCGTCTGCTTGTAGATCGAAATAGCCGTCTCGGCATCCTCGGCATCCGACAGAAGGTTGTGCAATCCGCTCACCATCTGCTCAACCAACTCACTCAGCGAGCTACTCGTCACGTTGCTTGCTCCTTGCTGCTAACCGCCAGATCGCGACATCTGCCCATTCAGGATGCGTCGCTTGGAGGTGGCTTCCAGGGCCTGTCCCGAGTTCGCCGCCATCGCGATGCAGGCGCGCACGTCTATTCGATCGAGGTCGGCTCGCTCAGCAGCTCGCGAACCCGATCATCAGACGTCTGTGTGAAATCATCATACCAGGCCCCCACACCGTAAAAGGGCGTTGGCGTCGCCGGACAAACGACATCGTCTACCAGTTCCCGAAATTGGGCGCAGGTCTCGGGTGGCGCTGTCGGGACGGCGATGACGATGCGGGCTGGCCCACGAGGACGTAACGCCTGCACAGCGGCGAGCATGCTGGCGCCGGTGGCCAGACCATCATCGACGATGATGACCGCGCGCCCGCGCACATCGATCCCAGGACGCGACCCTCGATAGGCCTGCTCCTGTTCATGCAAGACCTCGCGCTCCTCCGCGGCGACGCTCTCGATAGCCTGGGATGAGATGCCCAGAGCTTGAATCACATCATCGTTCAGCACCAGCACATCGCCGGAGGCGATGGCGCCCATGGCCAACTCGCGGTGCCCTGGCACGCCCAGCTTGCGCACGAGGAAGACATCCAGCGGCGCGCCAAGCGTCTGGGCCACTTCGAAGGCGACCGGCACGCCGCCCCGCGGCAGCCCCAGGACGACTACATCTCTTCGGCCAGCATAGATGGACAGTTCCTTGGCAAGCTCTCTGCCCGCATGGCTTCGATCACGGTACAGGGCCATCGGCAATCTCGCTCCTCAATCCTGCCGCTGCCGCTAGCGGGCGCGTCTACAGGCGCGTGCGACGGAAGACAGCCCCACCCCTTTCGTCCGCATTCGGCGTGAGGGCTCATGTTCTGGATAGAACCCCTCTTTGATCGTTCAGCTCTTCTCAAGGCCGAGATCGACGACCAGATAGCCAGTCTGCAGGGCGATACGACGCTCGGCAGTCTCATAGTCTTCGCTGATGTACCGGAAGGGCGTGAAGAAGATGTCCTCTCTGCGCCCCAGTGCGTCGACATCCGACAGAAGAGCGTAGGACGTGACGCTCAGGGCCACATCCGGGGGCACCGTCACTTTCACATCGCCCACAAGGCCGTACACGCGGATACGCGTCTCGCCAGAGGGGACCGATGCCCCGCTCAAGTCCAGTTTGACATCCCCGATGATGACCCATAGCTCTTCGTCCTTGACCTCCCAGGGGCCCTGGCGACGCACATCCCCCAGGATGTGGAGGCCAACGCCCGATTCCGGATCGGTTGCGCGCGAGCGCAGCACGAAATAGAATCCCAGGCCGATGAGGGCCACGGGCCAGATGAAGCGCCACAGGTGGATACCCGTCAGGCTCGCGAGTAGTAGCACCAAACCCACGATGAGGATGATCACGCCAACAGACAACTGCTTTCTCTCGCCCATCTCGCCTCCTAACGATATCAGCGATACGGACCGATCTATGCGGCACGCAGCCACCCACACTCGCACAGCCCCATGGTGGCTCTGCCCGAGCTCCACCCTCTATACGCACGACTGGCCCAGGGGTTGTTCGTCAGGGAGGTGGATCCACCGCGCAGCCGAGATGTACAGCGCCCGCCTTCGGAGCTGCGGCCGCATACGGAGCCCGCGGCGACAAGCTGGGCCGCCATTGACAGGGGAGCAGGGAGCCAGGATAATGCCTCTACACGCAATCAGGTTCTCGGATGGGCCGACACCAGCACACTCTTCAGAGAGAGGAGGTCGCGCTGATGGAGATCTGGTCACGACGGGCGTTTCTGCGCTGCTCCCTCGAAGTCGCGTCGCTAGCTGTGCTTGCAGCGTGCGCTCAGAAAGCAGCCTCCAGCGAGATCGAAAGCCTGGCGCCTGGCCAGGGCGCCGTACTTGAGCTGGACGGCGAGAAGGTAGCGGTCTACAAGGCCAGCGATGGCCAGGTGACCCGCCTCTCGCCCCTGTGTCCACACCAGGGCTGCACAGTGCAATGGAACGCTTCGAGCAATAGATGGGTCTGCCCCTGCCACAACTCGATCTTTGAACCCGATGGCACGCTGATCAGCGGCCCGGCCGGAGAGGGGCTCAAGAGAGTGGACTAGGAAATCCCTGCGTCTCGCCGAGGCTGCCCAACCTCCTAACGGCGATGTGCGGATTGACCAGTCCGTGAAGCAGCGCGATTGACGAGGACCGGCGCAGGACCTGGACTGGTGGCGCGTCAAGTTGAGTACAAAGGGGATCTGACAAGAGAGATGCACAACAGGGCCGCCATGCTGATCCTGGTGCTGCTAGCTACCGTTCTATGGGCCAGCCTGGCAATCTTTGTGAATCGACAGCCGCCCGTGGGCGCCAACCTGGCCATCTTTCTGGTCATCTGGGGCCTATGCATCTCGGCGACCATGATCCCACTGGCCTATGCTGCCAATGCCCGTCTGGCCCGATCGCGCGGACAACGAGGAGACATCCATCGCGCCATCCGTCAGGGGATGTTGCTCGGGATTCTGGCCATCCTCCTGATGGCGCTGCAGCTGATCAAGGTCCTGAGCCTGACAACGGCCCTGGTGCTCGGCCTGGTCGTCGTTTTGGTGGAGGTGATGTTCTCGCTGCGCGAGCGACGCTACTAACACGAAACGGCTCAAGCTCACAAGAGAGGGGCTGGATCATCTCCAGCCCCTCTGCTGTGATACAGGCGAGCCCTAGCTGCCGGTGATGCGCACCTCGGTGTCACGGTCAAAGACGTGCATGTTGTCCATGTTGAACAACACCTTGATCTCTTGACCGACACGCGCAGAGGTACGCGGGTCGACACGGGCGATAAAGCTCTTGCTGGTGCCAAACACGAGATAGAGGAACACCTCGTTGCCCATCAGCTCGGTCACGTCGACCCGAGCCTCAACGGGCGCGCCGATAATGCCGGGAGGTGCGTACTCGGGGTCAGCGATGTCTTCCGGCCGGATGCCAAAGACGATCTGCTTGCCGATGTACTCCACCAGCGGCTGGGCCTTATGAGCCGGCACCTGTACCTTGAACGTGCCCCCATCCAGCTGGACATCATCTCTCGAGCCCACCACGGTCACATCGAAAAAGTTCATGGCCGGGCTGCCGATAAAGCCCGCCACAAAGATGTTGCCCGGAAGGCTGTAGAGCGTCTGCGGCGTGTCGCACTGCTGCAGGATGCCGTCGCGCATCACCGCGATGCGCGTGCCCATGGTCATGGCCTCCATCTGGTCGTGGGTCACGTAGATGAAGGTGGTCTCAAGGCGCTGGTGCAACTTGGAGAGCTCGGCGCGCGTGGCGACGCGTAGCTTAGCGTCCAAGTTCGAGAGGGGCTCGTCCATGAGGAACACGGACGGCTCACGCACGATGGCGCGGCCCAGGGCCACACGCTGACGCTGACCACCGGATAGCTGCTTGGGCTTGCGATCGAGAAGCTCGCCGATGCCCAGAATGCCAGCCGCTTCCTTCACGCGCCGGTCAATCTCGGCCCGCGGGGTCTTGCGCAGCTTCAGACCAAAGGCCATGTTGTCGTACACGCTCATGTGCGGGTACAGAGCATAGCTCTGGAACACCATGGCGATGTTGCGGTCCTTGGGGGCTACGTCGTTCACCAGACGATCGCCGATGTAGATGTTGCCCTCGGTGATCTCCTCCAGGCCGGCCAGAAGACGCAGAGAGGTGGTCTTGCCGCAACCGGAGGGGCCTACGAACACGAGGAACTCTTTGTCCTGCACCTCGATCGACAGGTCGTTGACCGCAATGACGTCACCAAACCGCTTGGTGACATGATCATACGTTACACTTGCCATTGAAAGCTCCTTTGATGTCGACTGTATGTCGAAATGTGTGAGAACCCCTCCGAGTGCAAGAGGGCCTCACGGAGTTGGTCGATCCACGGATGGCAGAACTGTTCGGTTGGCGCAGTACGGTAAGTACGCTCTCGGACGCCAGGCAAAGCCAAAACCGTCCACCCAGGGATCAAGACATGCGAACAGAGCCAGATGGCCCTACGGAGCAGTCTTCTGGTATAGACGTCCTCCTTTCCGTACGAGCACCCGAGAGATCTTCCTCTCAGGGAGACACGGGATCTCTCGGTCAGGCGATCCAACACTGTCTTCCCCTGTGGAACTGCCCACCAGGGAATGCATCGAGGCCCGGTGTGTACCCGCGCCTACAATGGCCAGTATAGCAAAGAGGGCTCATGGCGTCAAGGGCGAAACGGCCATAGAACGGACACATCCCGTCGGCAAACTCGGACGCCGCTCTTCTACCGTCATGTGCGGGCAACTACTCTTCCTGAGTAACGCCCTGCTTGAAGCGGTAAACAATGCGCCCTCTGGTCAAATCGTAAGGTGAGAGCTCGACGCGAACGCGATCGCCGAGCAGGATGCGGATGTAGTACTTGCGCATCTTGCCGGAGATGTAGGCCAAGACGACATGCCCATTGTCCAGTTCAACACGGAACTGGGTGTTGGGCAGCGCCTCAATGACGGTGCCTTCAACGGTGATCTTCTGCTGACTAGCTTTTGGCATACTTGGGTCGCTTCCTCCTCCTGTTACCCTCTCACAGCGCAGTGCTGACCACTAGGCAAAGCCGCAAGCGCACGGCTGGAGAGCGTTGAGATGGATCGGATATCTGCTACAGTATACCCCGCGCAGAGTGAGGCGTCAAGCACAACCGGGGCGCGTAATAGGGCGCTTTTGAGGGGTCCGTGCAAAGTATAATCGAAAGGCCTGGTATCCTGAGCTATGCTGTTTCGGCCAGAAAAAAGCACCTAGGAACCAGGCCCACATGCAGTATAGCACAACAGCCCTGTCCGACACGATTGTGCGCGCGCTGCCCTCGCGGCTCCACCTGTGCGCTACGCTCTGTCTGCTGTGCGTGATGGTCCTGGCCTACCCCTTCGAGGCCAGCGCGGGCTGGATGATCTGGCCACCTGCAGCCTACGCGGAGGCGACGGCAGCCCGTCGTGGCCAGGAGGGCCGGGCCGTCCGTGTGCCTGACTGCCGCTGGTCGGT
>JAFGLK010000183.1 GCA_016928125.1 Anaerolineae bacterium | reverse complement strand
TACTCCTCTATCACCCAGGGCTCGCCGCTGCCCTTGAGCATCGACTTTACCAGTGGCTCCCTGCTTGAGGTCAGTTTCACCCGAGAGGTAGAGGTCGAGGAGGTCCGCGACGCCGTGCTGAAAGCCGGCTATGACGATGCCTCGGTGCAGATCGTGGGCTCTGGCGAGACGCGTAGCGTCGTGATCCGCACAACGCAGATCGATGTCGAGACCAAGCAGAGCTTGGTGGCGATGCTGGAGGATAGCTTTGGCGAGCTGACCGAGTTCCGATTTGAGAGCGTCGGCCCCACCGTGGGACGCGAAACCACGCGGGCCGCTGTGCTGGCGATCATTGCCGCGTCGGTGGCCATCCTGCTCTTTATCGCCATCGCCTTTCGCAAGGTGCCCAACGCCTTCCGCTATGGCGTATGTGCGATCACCAAGATGTTCCATGATGTGCTCTTTCTCCTCGGCGTCGCCAGCATCTTGGGTCTCGTCGCCGGCTGGGAGGTCGATGCGCTCTTTCTCACGGCGATGGTCACCGTGGTGGGATTCTCGGTGCAAGACGTGATTGTGGTGTTTGACCGCATTCGCGAGAACATCGGGCGTCGGCGAGGGGAGCCGTTTGAGACGATCGTCAACCGCAGCCTGCTGGAGACCCTCCACCGATCCCTGGCCACGCAACTCAACGCCATCTTTGTGATGCTGGCGATCATCTTTTTCGGCGGGGTCACCATTCGGCAGTTCATGACCGTCATGCTGATCGGTATGGTTACCGGCACCTACTCCTCGCTCTTTTTCGCGGTCCCGCTTCTGGTCGTGTGGGAACGTGGCGAGCTGGGCAAGCTCTTCCGCCGTGGCCAACCCTCGGAGGCATAGACTCAAGCCCAAGGAGCGACGGGCGGCATGGTGACATTCGACCCGATTCTGTACCAACGGGAGGGGCTGGAAGGCGAGCGCCGGCGCAAGATCGTCGAGATTCTCGGCGCTGCCCTCCAGGCTGTTGACCCAGCCCACGCTGTGAAGCGCTATCTGCGCCGCGAGGGCGACATGCTCTGGGTGGATGCCAGGCCCTACGATCTCTCCCGTTACGAGCACGTGCATGTAGTGGGGACGGGCAAGGCGGGCGCGCCCATGACCCAGGCCGTGGAAGAGTTGCTGGGCGATCGCATCACGGCCGGACATGTCAATGTCAAGTATGGGCACGTCTTGCCCACCCGAACCGTGACCATCCACGAGGCAGGCCATCCCATTCCCGACGAGGCCGGTGTGGCTGGCGGGCGCCAGATCGTCAGGCTCCTCCAAGGAGCTGGCGAAAGGGATCTGGTCATCTGCTTGATCTCCGGAGGGGGGTCTGCCTTGATGACTGCGCCCGAAGGCCAGATCTCTCTGGACGACATGCAGGCCCTCACTGATGCCCTGCTGCGTGCGGGCGCGACCATCAACGAGATCAATGCCATCCGCAAACACCTGGATGCCCTCAAGGGCGGCAAGCTGACGCGTTTGGCGCAACCTGCTCAGGTCGTCTCGTTGATCCTATCCGACGTGGTGGGCAACCCGCTCGATGTCATCGCCTCAGGACCGACTGTGCCCGACACGAGCACCTTCGCCGAGGCCTACGCGCTGCTCGAACGACATGGATTGATCGCGACAGTGCCCGAGTCCATCGTTGCGCATCTGCGCGGAGGGCTGGACGGGGCGCGGCCCGATACGCCCAAGCCGGGCGATGCTATCTTTGAGCGGACCCAGACTGTGGTGGTGGCCAGCAACGATCTGGCCGCCACGGCCGCTCAGCGCCAAGCCGAGGCGTTGGGGTTCAACGCCTTGCTGCTCTCCACCTTTGTCGAGGGCGAGGCTCGTGAGGTGGCCAAGGTCCTGGCGGCTCTGGCCAAGCAGGAACTGGCCTCAGCGCAGCCGCTCCCACGACCGGCTTGCATGATCCTGGGGGGCGAGACCACGGTGAATGTCAGAGGACAAGGCAAGGGCGGGCGCAATCAGGAGATGGCCCTGGCAGCGGCCTTGAGCCTGGCCGGACTACGGGATGTGCATATCGTGTGCCTGGCCACCGATGGCACCGATGGACCAACGGATGCTTCCGGGGCTTTGGCGGAGGGCAGCACCGTGGCGCGCGGCAAGGCGCTTGGCCTTGATGCCAGGGCGCACCTTGAGGACAACAACGCCTATCCGTTCTTTGAGGCGTTGGGCGACCTCTTGATGACTGGGCCTACGAACACCAACGTGAACGATCTCGCCTTTGTCTTCGTCTGGTAGCGGCCCTATCCTCAGCCCAACAACCTACGGCTGCTTGAAGACGTCCTTGACTTGACGTTGCCCCTCCTCGAGCACCTGGCCGGCGTCCAAATCCTCCTTGATGATCAGCTCGATGCTGGACAGGAAGACACTGCCCACTTGGTCCAGCGCAGGGCTCTCTCCTGCGGGCAGCATCAGCACGCGATCGGGGAAACGCTCGATCACAGCCATGGTCTCCTCTCCCACGGCCTCCTCATACCCCTTACTGGTCAACAAGGATCGCCTGGGAGGCATATTGCTCCCCGCGGCCTCCCAGTGGTCGGCCAGGAAACGCAGAAGCTTGAGCACCTCCTGGGGATGCTCGCTCTCCTTGAGGATAAAGTACCCCTCGACATCGCCGAGGCCAAAGCTCTCTCTATCCCGTGGAAGCGGCAACATGCGCCACTTCATACCCCACTCAAAGGGGGTATCCAGCCCTCCACGGCCGCTGTACCAGCCGAGCCATATGCCACAGGAGCCCCTTACGGCGGCCTCATAGACGCCGAATCGCCGGAAGGTGGATCTCACCACATCAGGAAAGGGGGCTACCCCGTAGCTATTGAAGAGATCCGAGTACCATTGGATGGCTTCGACGGTATCGGGCGAGTCAAGCAGCACCTCGCTGGGGGAGTTGATGTCATCCACCACCCGTCCACCATGCAGATAGGTGAAGACGATCGGATCGATGCCATTGGGATCGCTGCAAAAGCCCCACAGGCGCGTGCCCTCGGCGTGGGGCAATCCCTCGGGGTAGTTGAGTTCCGTGGCCAGTTCGACGAACTCAAACAGCGTCCAGTCGGCGTCGGGCACATCCACATTGAGCGCCAGGGCCTGATCCATATTCACATACGCGACCAGCATGTCCATGCCCGCGGGTATGCCCCACTGTTGGCCGGCGATGCTCAAGCCCTCCCAGGCCCCGCTGATGTAGTCATCGCGGATGTTCGACCAATCGCCCAGCTGGATATCATCCAGTGGCGCGATGAGCCCTTGCTCGACGTATTGTAGCGCTTCGCGTCCGTCCTGGAACACATCCAGGTTGCCAGCCAGGATCAAGGCATTCAGTTGGTCGCCAAAACGTTCTGATGTCAAGAGTTCGACGGTGATCCAGGGGTACTTTTCGTGAAATTGTCCGATGAGCGTTTCCAGCTCCACCGTCTGCTCACGGAAGGCGAAACGCAGGGTGACCGGCTCAGGCGTGGGCGCGTATCCGAGCCGCGGCGCACAGCCTGCTATACATGTTATCGTCACGAGCAGGATGCACAGCGTATAGACAAGTGATCGCCACCACCTCATCCTTACTTCCTCTCTTCTCTTCGGCTGCACCCGATGGCTTTCGATGGCGCTCTGCCCCGTCCAAGAGCTGCGGCTATGGTCACAACGCGTCGAAAGGACGAGGCAACCGCGAGCACCGTACGATCGTCGACGTTCTGTGGCACGATGCAACAATCAAAGGGTATCGTGACCGGACCAAGGGCTTTGCGCTGTCCATCCTTTGTGCTAGAATAGCGCGGGTTTGCCAATGACACAAACTCCGCTGCCTCTCGGGGGCGGTGCGATGGTTGGCGTGCACGGTCTTTTGTGAGAGAATACAGTTTTTGAGCACGGAGGCGTCAGGATGAACAAGAGAACGGTTCAAGATGTGTCCTGGACTGGAAAGAAAGCCCTGGTGCGCTGCGATTTCAATGTGCCCCAGGATGACGAGGGCCGTATCACCGATGATATCCGCATTCGCGCCGCGATCCCCACCATCGCGTACCTCCGTGAGCAGGGCGCCGCGGTGATCTTGTGTTCGCATCTCGGGCGACCTAGGGGCAAGGCGGTGGAGAGCATGCGGCTCGATCCGGTGGGCGAGCGACTGCACGAGCTTCTCGGCGTGCCGGTCAAGAAGCTCGCTGACTGCATCGGCCCAGAGGTCCAGGCGACGGTCGCTGCCATGGGGCCGGGCGATGTGGTGCTGCTCGAGAACCTACGCTTTCATGCCGAGGAGGAAAAAAACGATCCTGACTTTGCCAAGGCCTTGGCCAGCCTCGCGGATGTGTATGTCAACGATGCGTTTGGCACCGCGCACCGCGCCCATGCCTCCACCGAGGGTGTGACCGCCTATCTGCCCGCGGTGGCAGGCTTTTTGGTAGAGAAGGAGATTGCCTTCATCGGGAGCGCAGTGCAGGACCCCAAGCGGCCCTTTGTCGCCATCCTGGGCGGGGCCAAGATCTCGGACAAGATCGGCGTGATCGAGAACCTGCTCGCCAAGGCCGATACTCTGCTGATCGGTGGGGGCATGGCGAACACCTTCTTGAAGGCTCAAGGCTACGAGATGGCTGATTCCTTGATCGAGGCGGATAGCCTCGAGCAGGCCTCCGAATTGATGGCCAAAGCGGAGGACAAGCTTGTTTTGCCCGTGGATCTGGTGGTGGCCGATGCTTTTTCAGCCGATGCGAACCACAAGGTTGTGTCGCTTGACGGCGTCGAGGCCGGCTGGCGCGTTCTGGATATCGGCCCGAAAACCGTGAGCCTCTTTGCGGGCAAGGTGCAAGGGGCCGGCACGGTGGTCTGGAATGGCCCAATGGGCGTCTTTGAGATGGCGCCTTTTGCCGAGGGCACGTTTGGCGTGGCCAGGGCGCTGGCCGAGTCGGGCGCCATCACCATCATCGGCGGGGGCGATTCGGCGGCAGCCGTCGAGCGGGCGGGGCTGGCAGATGAGATGTCCCACATCTCCACCGGCGGCGGGGCCTCGCTCGAGTTTCTGGAGGGCAAGAAGCTGCCAGGCATCGCCGCGCTCGACGACAAATAGAGGCCGGTACTGAGTAACGGGTGCCCGCCTCGACCGGACAAAGGGACTGAGAATCTGGATGGAAGATCGCATGCATCGTCTAGCAGTGCTCACCAGCGGGGGCGATAGCCCCGGCGTGAACGCTTGTGTGCGTGCGGTGGTGCGCATGGCTCTGCACTATGGCTGGGAAGTGTGGGGCGTCTTGCGGGGATATGCCGGCCTGCTCGGCGACGATTTCACGTCTCTCACCTCACGCTCGGTGAGTCATGTCATTGAGCGAGGCGGGACATTCCTGGGATCATCGCGCTGCGAGGAGTTCAGCACAGCCCAAGGGCTGCGCGAGGCTCAGCGCAGCCTGAACGAGCGCGACATGGACGCCCTGGTCGTGATCGGGGGCGACGGCAGCATGCGCGGCGCGCACGCTCTCTCCGAGACGGGGATCCCCGTCGTCGGGATTCCGGCCACGATCGAGAACGATGTGTACGGTACCGATCAGGCTGTCGGCGTCGATACGGCGCTCAATACGGCGATCGATGCCATAGACCGCATCAAGGACACGGCTTCCTCGCACGAACAGGCCTTCTTGATCGAGATGGCGGGCCGCCAGTGCGGCTATATGGCGCTGATGGCGGGCATCGCCGGAGGGGCAGAGATCATCTGCCTTCCAGAGGTGCCCTTTACTCTCGATGGCGTGGCGCGCCAGGTAGCAAACAGCTATGTGCGCGGCAAACGGCACTGCATCATCGCCGTAGCGACCGGGGCGAAGCCTCAAGCGACCGAGATCGTAGCGCATCTCGAGAACCGTCGCCAAGAGACCGGCTTCCAGGTGCGCCTGAGCATGCTGGGGCACATCCAACGCGGCGGATCCCCCTCGGCTCGAGACCGCTTTCTGGCCACCTGCCTTGGCGCAGGGGCTGTGGAACAGCTTCACGCGGGCAAGAGCGGTCTTCTGGTGGGGATGGTCCAGGGCGAGGTCACAATGACCCCCTTGAGCGAGGTCGCCCAGGGCACGCGAGGCATTGACGAGAGCGACTATGCGATGGCGCAAGCGCTCGCCCGCTGAGCCTCACTCTGCTGAGCCTGCCTGGTGGGATCTCTTGCATCCCCACCAGGCAGATACAGCTCTTACTGCGTAGCCTGAGCGGCCACTGCCGCGGCTGCTTTGGCGGCGACCTCCGGATCCCCTAGGTAGTAGTGACGAATCGGTCGCAGATTCTCGTCCAGCTCATACACCAGGGGTATCCCTGTCGGAATGTTGAGATCCGGAATCTCTTCGTCCGAGATGTCGTCGAGGTATTTGACGAGCGCTCGCAGGCTGTTCCCATGGGCCACGACGATAACCTTTTTCCCGGCCTCGACCTGCGGCGCGATCGTCTCGTGCCAGTAGGGCAACATGCGCGCCACTGTGTCCCTAAGACACTCGGTGAGAGGCAACTCCGCCTCAGACAGATCAGCATAGCGCGAATCGTGACCCGGATAGCGCGGGTCATCCTTGGTCAGGGGCGGCGGGGGCACATCCCAACTTCGACGCCAGATATGCACCTGCTCGGGCGAGTGCTTCTGGGCGGTCTGTGTCTTGTGTAGGCCCTGCAACGCGCCATAGTGACGCTCATTCAGTCTCCAAGAGCGATAGACGGGCACCCACATCAGGTCGAGCTTGTCGAGAATGATCCACAACGTACGAATGGCGCGTTTGAGCACAGAGGTGTAGGCGATATCAAAGGTGTAGCCACCGTCTCTCAGGAGTCTGGCGGCTTCCTCAGCCTCCGTCACGCCTCCCGGAGACAGATCCACATCCGTCCAGCCTGAGAAGAAATTGTCCAGGTTCCAGATGCTTTCACCGTGCCTGACGAGAACCAGTTTGTACATAGCACACCTCACCTGACGATGGCTAGTGGAACGAAGATTAAGCTTCATTTTGCCTCAGACTCGAATAACCGTCAAGTTGGCCGATCGTCCGATTTGACCTTGTTCTTCTGGCATGGTATAGTTTCCAAAACGCATAGATCGCGGCGCTCATAGAGAGAGGCGGAGGGAACGGCCCTGTGAAGCCTCGGCAACCCTTGACGGGCGGGTCACACTCATCCGGCATCGACCGGCGACTCTAGCTCGAATCGAAGGTGCCAAGTCCGTCAGAGTCCCCGAGGGGGATGTCTGGGAGATGAGAGGCCTGCTTAGCCAAAACACGGTCTCTTCATCCAGCGCGAGATGAAGAGACCTTTATTTTGCGAAAACGGCGCCTCATCTCTGAGCGAGATGAGGCGTTTGCTTTGGGAGGGAAGCGCATGTTCAGTGAATCGCAAGAGCTGGCCGAGATGCATTTCAGCACCCAGAGTGTGCACGCCGGAGAACCCAAGAACAAGCCCTATGGCTCGCTGACGATGCCGATCGTTCAGACCTCAACCTATCATTTCGAGAATACCGAGGCGCTCCTAGCGCACATGCGGCGCAAAGAGGAGCAACAGGATCTCTTGCGCGGCGAATATGGGCGCTATGGCAATCCCACCCAAGAGACGGTCGAGAACAAGCTGGCTGCGTTGGAGGGCGGTGAGAAGGCCTTGGTGTTTGCCAGTGGCATGGCCGCCATCACCTGCACGCTGCTCACCTTTCTCTCGATGGGCGATCATTACATCTTGACCGACGACTGCTACCGTAAGACGCGTCAGTTCTCGCGCGAATTCATGACCCGTTTTGGGGTCGAGAGCACCATCGTCCCGTTAGGCGACGAGGCCGCGCTGGTGGAGGCCATTCGACCCACGACTCGGCTCGTGATCAGCGAGACCCCCACCAATCCCTATCTGCGCATCATCGACATCGATGGTTTGGCGACCACCGCCCGCGAGCATGGCCTGCTCACCGTCATCGACGCCACCTTTGGCAGTCCCTACAACCTCAGGCCGCTGGAGCATGGCATCGACCTGGTGATCCAGAGCGGCTCCAAGTATCTGGGCGGACATAACGATCTTCTGGCGGGGGCCGTCATTGGCAGCGCCACGCACATCGCCAAGATCAGAGAGACGAACGGCATGCTGGGCCCGATTCCAGGCCCCAACATGCTCTACCTTTTGCTCAGAGGTCTCAAGACCTTGAGCCTGCGCATGGAGCGCCAGAACGCCAGCGGGCAACGCGTGGCCGAGTTCCTGGAGCGCCATCCGGCGGTGCGCCGCGTCTGGTACCCTGGGCTTCCTTCCCATCCAGATCATGAGATCGCCAAGCGCCTGATGAAAGGCTTTGGCGGCGTGATCAGCTTTGAGGTGGATTCCGATCTGGAGGGCACAGCTCACTTTATCGATGCCCTTCGGATTCCGTACATGGGCCCCAGCTTTGGCGGCGTCGAGAGCATCGTCGAGCAGCCAGCGCTCATGTCGCACTTTACTTTGGATCGGCAGGAGCGCGCTGAGATCGG
>JAFGLK010000182.1 GCA_016928125.1 Anaerolineae bacterium | reverse complement strand
CGGCATGTGGAGGACCTGCGCGCCATCATGGTCAAGTATGGCGACGCCAACAAGCAGGTCGCCGTGCTCGAGTTCGGCTGGACCAGCGATCCGCGCTCTGATTCGCCCTACAACTGGCACGCCGTGAGCGAGCAGACCAAGGCCGACTATCTGGTGCGCGCCTACCAGTACGCCAAGGCCAACTGGTCGCCTTGGATCGGGCTCATGAGCCTGATCTACATCTGCGATCCCGATTGGACGCCCAACCATGAGCAGTACTACTGGGCGATCAACGACCCGAGCTATCCCGAGTTCAAGCCGCGCCCGGCCTACACCGCGCTCAAGGCCATGGCCAAGTAGGGCTTTCCGGGGTCCCTTTGGCCGAGCCTCGGCTGCCACGAGGGACCCCATCTCGCACCTCGACCACCAGCGATCCGCTGGCGGCCCTCTGTGGGGGGATGAGACGCTAGGCCGGCTCGGCCCAGGCGGCGAACTGGCGCTCATAGAGACGCGCGTATGCGCCGCCGGCCTCCATGAGCTGCGCATGGGTCCCCGCCTCGATGATGCGCCCTCTGTCGATCACCAGGATGCGATCCGCCCTCTCGATCGTACTGAGCCTGTGCGCGATGATGAAAGCGGTGCGTCCCTCCAAGAGCGTGCGCATGGCCTGCTGGATGATCTGCTCCGTCTGCGAGTCCACGCTCGAAGTGGCCTCGTCGAGGATCAGAATGCGCGGATCGGCGAGCAGCGCCCGGGCGAAGGAGATCAACTGGCGCTGTCCGGCCGAGAGGCGCGTACCGCGTTCCTGCACCTGGTGGTCATAGCCATCCTCAAAGCGTTGCACGAAATCGTCCACCTGAACCGCCCGAGCCACTCTCTGGACCTCCTCGAGCGGGGCGTCCAGCCGGCTATAGCGGATGTTGTCGGCGACGCTCCCTGAGAAGAGGAACGAGTCTTGCAGCACCAAGGCCATCTGCGAGCGCAGGCTTTCGATGCGTACCTGGCACAGATCGTGCCCGTCCACCAGGATGCGCCCCCGTTGGGGGTCGTAGAAGCGCATGAGCAAGCTGATCAGACTGGTCTTGCCTGACCCTGTCGCGCCGACCAGCGCGATGGTCTGGCCTGGCTCCACCGCAAAGCTCACCTCGCGCAGCACAAAATCGTCACCGTCGTCGTACCGGAAACTCACATCCTCAAAGCGCACGTTGCCCTGCAGGGGCGGCAAGGAGATGGCGGCCTCGGCGTCGTAGATCTCGGGGCGGGTGTCCAGGTACTCAAAGATGCGCTCAGCGGAGGCCATGGCGCTCAGCACGCGGCTGTAGACGCGACTGATGGCGCTGATCGGCTCCCAGAAACGCCACAGGTAGTTGGTGAAAGCCAGGATGTAACCCACCGTCACCTCGCCCCGGATCGCCATGCGGGCGCCCAGCCACAGCACCAGACAGGTGCCCAGCACCCCCAAGATATCCACCAACGGCCAAAAGAGCGCCTCGATCTTGATGGCGTACATGAAACGCGCATAGTAGCTGTCGTTCAGCCGATCAAAGCGGCGGAGATTCCGTTCCTCGCGGGAGAAGGCCTGGATGACGCGGATGCCGGTGACCGTCTCGTTGAGAAAGCCGTTGATGTTCGAGTTCGCCCGTCGCACGTTGCGCCAGCCGGTCTCCATCGCCGGGCGCAGGCGCGTCACGATCCAGACCAGCCCCGGCATGACCGCAAAGGCCATCAGGGCCAGCCGCCAGTTGAGCGCGAACATAATGATCACGATCCCGACCAGGCTGATCGACTGGGACACGATGGTCACCAGCCCTGCGTTGATCAAGTCGTTGATGGCCTCGACGTCGTTGGTCACGCGCGCCATGATGCGCCCCACGGGCCGGCCATCGTAGAAGCGCAGCGAGAGCCACTGGAGATGGTCGAATAGCTCTTGTCGCAGATCGAACAGGATGTGTTGTCCCGTGTAGTTCAGGATGCGGATGCGTACGTACTCGGCTAGCGCCCCGACCAGTTGGAATGCCAGCCAGAGGAGAGCTACCCGATTCAGCACCCGCAGATTGCCCGCGGTGATGCCCTCATCGATGGCCGTGCGCAGCAGATAGGGCTCCATCAGGCGCAGGATGCTCCCCAGGGCCATCACGCCGACGATGGTGTACAGATACCGGCGATAGGGCCGCGCGTAGCGTAACGTACGCTTCAGGTAGGCATAGTTAAAGGGCCGCTTTTCGACCTCTTCGATCTCTTCGTACAGATCCTCTTCGTCGGCCATACCTGTTCCTCTATGTACGACCTGCCTCAGGTGCGCTCAGGGCCGAGATTCAGGCCGTCTCCTGTTGCTTGAGCTGCAGCTCGTAGATCTGCGTATACTCCCCGCCCAGGGCCAACAACTCGGCATGGGTGCCCTGCTCGACCACCGCGCCGTCCTTGAGAACCACCACCCGATGGGCATGCTTGACCGTCGAGAGCCGCTGGGCGATCACCAGGCTGGTGCGTCCGCGCATCAGTCGCGCCAGCGCGACCTGCAGGGCGCTCTCCGTCTCCGCGTCCACGCTGGAGGTGGGCTCGTCGAGAATCAGAATGCGCGGATCGGTGAGCAGCGCCCGCGCGATGGCGATGCGCTGGCGCTGGCCTCCCGACAGGCCGACGCCGCGCTCGCCAATGCGCGTGTCATAGCCCTTGGGCAGCTCGGCGATAAAGCCGTGCGCCTGGGCGGCTCGGGCGGCTGCCTCGACTTCCTCCAGCGTGGCATCCGGCCGGCCATAGGCGATGTTGTTGCGCACCGTGTCGGAAAAGAGAAAGGTCTCCTGGGGCACAATGCCGATCTGACGGCGCAAGCTCGCCAGCGTCACCCCGCGGATATCCTGTCCATCGATGGAGATGCAGCCTGACTGCGGGTCATAGAAACGGGGGATGAGGTTCACCAGCGATGACTTGCCTGAGCCGGTGCGCCCCAGCACCGCCACCACCTCGCCAGGGGCCAGGTCCAGATCCAACCCGCACAGCACTGGCGAGCCATCGCCATCCTCGAAAGCGAAACACACCTGCTCAAAGTGAATCCGTCCTTCCAGGGGAGCCAACTCAACGGCCTCCGGCGCCTCCTCGATCTCCATGTCTGAGTCGAGGATCGAAAAGATGCGCGGCCCCGCGGCGATGGCTTTGCGCGCAATGCCGATCAGGAACCCGAGAAAACGCACGGGCCAGATCAGGCCCCACAGGTACCAGTTGAAAGCGAAAAAGTCGCCCAGCGAGAGCTGCCCGGCATAGACCCGCCGCCCCCCATACCAAAACAGGATCAGGAAGCAAAAGCCGGTGATAAAGTTCAGCACCGGAAAGGTGCGCGACTCGATCCCAGCGCGCTGGAGATGGGCGCTGAGCGTGGCCCGATTGCGACCCCGGAACTTGTCCATCTCGTGATCCTGCTTGGCAAAGGCCTTGACCACCCGCACGCCGCTGATGTTCTCCTGCAGGGTGGTGGTCAGCTTGCCCATCTCGGCGCGAATCTGCTCCCAAATGGGGCCCACCAGTCCGCTGAAGCGAAAGGCGACGAACATCAACGGAGGGATAGGGCTGATCACGGCCAGGGCCAGGGGCCAATCCACGAGGCAAAGTGCGACCAGCGTGCCCACAAACACCAGCGTCGAGGCGCTCATCTCGGCCACGCCAAAGCCGATAAAGTCCATGACGGCATACACATCGCTGGTGAGCTTGGCCATCTCATCGCCGGTGGCGTGCATCGTGTAGTACGAGAAAGAGAGCCGTTGCAGCCGCGCAAAGAGATCATGCCGCAGGCGGCGGATGATCTCCTGCCCCAGGCGCTCCTGAGAATAGGCCTGGCTGTAGCGCAGGCTGGCGCGGGTGATGGCCACAGCCGCCAGGAGGCCGATGTAGCGCATCACGGCCTGCATCGAGCCGGCCGTGATGCCGCGATCAATCACCAGGCCCAGAGCGCGCGGCAGGGCCAACTCAGCCCCCAGCCCCGCAAAGAGCGAGGCAAAGAGCATCGCAAGCAGCCAGGGATGCGATTTCATGTAGCGCAAGAGGCGCAGCAGGATAGCCATGGATCGTATCTGCTTCCCAAGGGATCGTGAGGGCCCATGATGGCTCCAGCAGCTCGCTCTGCCATTTGCTGGAAGCCACAAGGTGGCGTGCAGAGTGCACCGGGTTGTATCATCGAGGCGGTCCAGAGCACAGCCCAGTATAGCACGGGTGCGATCCGCCGCAAATCGATTGACGAACGCGAGCTGGCCGCCTATGATGCCATCAGCATTATGCTGCCAGCATAATGCTGCCAGCATAATGCTGCCAGCATTGGGCTCGTTCAGGGATAGCAGTCAGGAGGTCTCTCGCATGGCAACCAAAACAACCTTTCCGGATGGGTTTCTGTGGGGCACGGCCACGGCCTCATTCCAAATCGAGGGAGGCATCGAGGAGCGCGGGCGCTGTATCTGGGATGATTTCTGTCGCTGGCCGGGCAAGGTCTTTGAAGGGCACACCGGCGATGTGGCCGATGATCACTACCATCGCTTCCCCGAGGACGTGGCCTTGATGGCTGATCTGGGCCTGGGCGCCTATCGCTTCTCGATCTCGTGGCCGCGCATCCTGCCTGAGGGTGTCGGCGAGACCAACCCACAGGGCCTGGATTTCTATGATCGCCTCGTGGACGCCTTGCTCGAGCGCCACATCGTCCCCTATGTCACGCTCTATCACTGGGATCTGCCCTCGGCACTCCAGCGGGTCGGCGGCTGGGCGGCGCGCGATACGGCCTATCGTTTCGCCGACTATGTGGCGATCGTGGCCGACCGGCTGGGCGACCGCGTGCGTGATTGGATCACCCACAATGAGCCCTGGGTGGTCGCCTTCGTGGGCAACCTGGACGGCCGCCACGCGCCGGGCTGGGAGGATCTGGGTCAGGCTCTGCAGATCGGCCATCACCTGCTGGTCTCGCATGGCTTGTCGGTGCCCATCCTGCGGGAGCGCGGCGACGATCGCACGCGGGTGGGCATCACGCTGAACTACAGCCCAGCCTATCCCGCCAGCCAGAGCTCTGAGGACTTGGCTGCCACCCAGCGTCACGATGGCTATCACAACCGCTGGTTCATGGATCCCCTCTACAAAGGCCACTATCCCGAGGATCTGTGGCGCTATTTCGACTATAACGTGCCGCGCGTGGCCCCGGGCGATCTGGAGCTCATTCGTCGGCCGATCGACTTTCTCGGGATCAACTACTACACGCGGGCCGTGGTGCAGGCCCAGCGGGACGCTTTCCTCGAGCGGACCACCTTGCATCCCGAGGGCGAGTACACCGCTATGGACTGGGAGGTCTACCCCCAGGGCCTGACGGATCTGCTGGTGCGCCTGGCCCGAGATTATGGCGCGCCCGACATGTACATCACCGAGAATGGCTGCGCCTACGAGGATGAGCTCACGGCCGATGGCCAGGTGCACGACGTCAAGCGCGTGGCGTACCTGAAGGCGCACTTTGCGGCGGTCCAGCAGGCCATCGCGCAAGGCGTGCCGCTCAAGGGCTACTTTGTCTGGTCGTTGCTGGACAACTTTGAGTGGGCCCTGGGCTACAGCCGACGCTTTGGCGTGGTCTATGTGGACTATGGCACGCAAAGGCGCTATCTCAAAGACAGCGCCAAGTACCTGGCCTCGGTGGCCCAAGAGAACGCGCTGACCGGGTAGCGACGGCCAAGGGGACTGCGCAGAAGCTGGTTCCCGACTCGATTCTATTGCAGGAGAGTGGCATGGATCTGCATGACATCAAGGCCGGCCTGTGTGCGGCCATCGACGCCCACGCCGAAGAGATCATCGCCATCGGCGAGGACATCCGCGTCCATCCCGAGCTTGGGTTCAAGGAGCACCGCACGGCGGGGATCGTGAGCGAGCATTTCGCGCGCCTGGGCATCCCGCATCAGACGGGCATCGCCATCACGGGCGTCAAGGGCCTGCTGGAGGGCGCGCGCCCTCAGGCGACGGTGGCCTACATGGGCGAGCTCGACTCGGTGCTGGTGCGCGATCACCCCGATGCCGACCCCGAGACCGGCGCGGCCCACGCCTGCGGCCACAACGCCCAGATCGCCAACTTGATCGCCCTGGCCTACGCCTTTACCGAGAGCGGTGTGCTGCCGCACCTGAACGGCAACATCGCCCTGATCGCCGTGCCCGCTGAGGAGTATGTCGAGCTGGCCTATCGCCTGGACCTCAGGCGCGCAGGCACGCTCGAGTTCCTGGGCGGCAAGCCCGAGTTCATCCGTCTGGGAGCTCTGGACGACGTGCAGATCACTAT
>JAFGLK010000181.1 GCA_016928125.1 Anaerolineae bacterium | reverse complement strand
TTCAGAGCAACGGCTTGGCTTCAGAGCAACGGCTTGGCTTCAGAGCAACGGCTTGGCTTCAGAGCAACGGCTTGGCTTCAGAGCAACAGGATGTTGTGCTGGCGACAGACGGCGATCATCTCGCGGGGCCACACGCTCGCCTGGATCTCGCCGATGTGCGCCCGCCTCAAGAAGAGCATACACAGCCGAGACTGCCCGATGCCACCACCGATCGTCAGGGGCAGATCGTCGGCCAGCAGGCGTCGATGGAAGTAAAAGGCCTGCTTGTAGTTCTCGCCCTTGGCCTCGAGCTGCTGCAGCAAAGCCTCTTTGTCCACCCGGATCCCCATTGAGGAGAGCTCAAGGGAGCGCCTGAGAAGCGGATACCACACCAGGATATCGCCGTTCAGGCCGCGGTAGCCGTTGCCCGTCGGCGTCGACCAGTCGTCATAGTCGGCCGCACGCGCATCGTGGGGCCGGCCGTCAGAGAGCGGCGCGCCGATGCCGATCACGAACACGGCGCCCTGCTCTTCGCAGATGGCGTCCTCGCGCTGCTGGGGGGTCAGATGCGGGTAGCGGGCCTCTAGCTCCTCGCTGTGTACAAAATGAATCTCCTCGGGCAGATAGGGCAGGGCCAAGTCAGGATATGCGGCGCAGATCTCCCGTTCCGTCTCAACGATGGCGCCATAGATGCGCCGCACAATCTCTTTCAGGAAGGCGACAGTGCGCTGCTCCGCCGTGATCACGCGTTCCCAGTCCCATTGATCGACATAGATCGAGTGTAGGTTATCGACCACTTCGTCGGGCCGGATGGCGTTCATGTCGGTGTAGAGCCCCTCACCGGGGCCAAAGCCGTACTCGGCGAGAGCCAGGCGCTTCCACTTGGCGAGGGATTGGACGATTTCGGCCACCTCGTCCAAGGCCTTGATGCGAAAACTGACGGGCTGCTCAACACCCGAGAGATGATCGTTGACCCCCGAATCGGCCACCACAAAGAGCGGGGCCGTCACGCGAGCCAGATTGAGCGCCTCGGCGAGACGGAGCTGAAAGGGATCCTTGATCTGCTTGATGGCCTGCTGGGTGTCCCTTATGCTGAGCACGCACTGATAGTCCGGCGGCAGAAGCAGCTCGGCGCCGCGGGGAATCGGTCGTTCGACGGTGAGTGTCATGTCGCTCTGTGGCCTCCAGAGTAGAGTGTGATGCGGCGTCCGTTCCCTAGCCTGTCTATCGAGAGAAGCTCCTCGCGGGCGGACGCCACGCTTGCCCGCGAGGAGCTTCTGACGGCTCCCCCGCCGAGGAGCGGAGGATGTTGGGCCAGTGTTATGAATCTCGTCGCACCAGGATGCGATACTTGCCCTTGCCCGTGGGCCTGTAGTGACGTACGCGCACGGTGTACCGACCGGGCGCCAGGTCGCGCGTGATCCGGGCGTTCAGGAAACGCCCACTGTCGTCGTCCTGGCCGACCTCCAGGGCCTCATCGTCTGGGCCAAAAAGCCCCATCACCACATCGGTCCAGCCACGAGTCTCCACAGTGTACTGGCCCGCCTCGGACACATCGAACGTAAAGCGATCCTCCTCGCCGTGCTCGCCGATCGACTCCTCGACCGGCTCGCCCCCGACCGCGATCTCGATGTAGCGCTTGACCTCGGCGGGATACACAACCCCGATGAAGCCTTTGTCCGTGTCGGACAGATCCGTGTTCCACCCCACCTCGAAATCCCCGATGGTGAGTGCGTTCGAGATCGAGTAGAGCATGATCGACTGAGGATCGAACTCGGAGAACTGGGTCTGATCGCGGCTGTATTTGGCAAAGAGATTGATATCGACCTCTTCCCGAGTCCAGTTGTTCGGCGGGCCGCCATACAGCCGATAGACCGCCTCCTTGTCCCAGGGGATCCCATTCTCGGGGTGTTGGTGCTCGTGAATACAGCCCAACGCGTGACCAAACTCGTGCAGCACCACGCGTCGGTATTCGATGTCTGAGGTCTCCGGACGGAGCCAGCCGAAATTCATCGTCGGTCGATGGCTCGGGATGCCGAGGGCATCGGTGCCAATGTAGGACCACGAGCCATCGTCGGCCTCGAACGAGATGCGAATTTCCGCATCTCCCGCCTGGACGAACTCGAGCACAATGTTCGCATGATCCATCCAGCGGCGCGCGATGGCAACCACCTTGGCCTGCACCTCAGGCAGGCCATCCAGAAAGCGCACCCGCAGAGTGCGTCCCGGCCGCCAGAGCGTCCGCGTCTCGAGGGCCAGTTCCAGGGGCGCCACGTCGCGGCCTTCGACCAGGGGCACGATCGGCACATTGGCGATGTTCTCCGCTACGGCACGCCGCGCCGCCTCGATGCGCTCTGCGTCACTCAAAATCCGATCAATACACACATGTACCGCTTCAGCTGGCATGTTCGTACCTCCGTCGCTGCAAAACGAAACGTTGCATGAGGCCTCAAGCCCGGGTCATACGGGCCTAGACCTCTACATAATCTCCCAGACTGAGCGGCACGGTCTTGACCGGCACGCCGCCCTCCAGGCCTGGCTCTGCCCCGCGCAGCTCCGGCTCGACAAAGGTACGGCGGCCGGTACGCCAGTCGACGCCAAAGAGAGCAGAGTAGTAGCGCGCCAGGGGGCCATAGTCGATCAAGAGCCCTGCCTCGCGATTGCGCGTCACAGCCGCATCCGACCAGTTCTGGGAGCTAATCAGTACGCACTTGCGGTCAACGACGATCAGCTTGTTGTGACAGTGCACAAAGTGCTCTCGGCTCAAAAAGCGCACGTGGCGGCCGAGCTCGAACCCGGCCGCGTCTAGCGCCTCAATCGAGAGACGCTCCTGCCGGGCATAGGGCGAATAGGGCCACGCCAGCACGATGCGAACCAGCAGCCTGGGATGACGATGAACCGCCTCCCGGATCGAGCCGAGCAGGGACTGGATCTCGGGCTGGTGGCCTCGGATGTACTGCTGCTCGATGTAGATCGAGCGCCTGGCCGAAGCCAGCAGTTCGGGGACGACCTCCATATAGTTGTCTGGCGAAAGCAGCGGCTGGACGCTCACACTCCTGAGCGGCCGGAACCGTCGGCTGGCGTAGCGCTTGGGAGGCTGCTTTGGGGGCGCCGGGGCCTCCAGCGGCACGAGCGCCGCGGGGATCTCCTCCAACATGGGTAGCTCCTGAAGCTCTGCCTCCTGCTCCAGCCGCATGTCCTCGCGCAGCACGTGGGCGAAGAAGCGGGCCAACTCCTCAGACTTGACGGCCACGCCCATATCGCGGTTCCCGGGCACAAAGCGATCGGGAAGTCCTCCATCTACCTCGTTGGC
>JAFGLK010000180.1 GCA_016928125.1 Anaerolineae bacterium | reverse complement strand
TACCTTCTCCACGATTTCACCTGCATCTGGGGCCGGCTGGCCGCCGAGGTGCTGGGCCTTCCCGCCGCCGCTTTCATCCCCCAATTCCCGATCAACCTGCGCTCCCGTCCCGATCCCTATCCCGGCATGGGGCGCGACCTGCTCGCCAACCTGGTGGGCGGTCTCCCGCATCTGGGGGCATTCCATCGGGCGGCCCGGCGCATCAGGGTCAGGTACGGGGTGGGGCCGATCACGTGGATGAATTTCATGGCCAACCACGAGGGCCTCAACATCGTCTTCACCTCGCGCTACTTTCAGCCCAGGGCCGAGGATTTCGACCAGCGTTTCGTCTTCGTGGGGCCGTCGATCGGGCGGCGCGAGGAGGCGTCCGACCTGCCCCTGGATTTCTCTCCGCACTGCACGGGCCCGTTGGTCTATATCTCGCTGGGCAGCACGGTGTTCAGCGCCAATGTGGCCTTTTACCGGGCCTGCTTCCAGGCGTTTGCGGAGACGGACAAGCGCGTGGTCCTGTCGGCGGGCCGCTGGACCGACCCGGGGACGCTGGCCGACGCGCCGGCGAACTGCATCGTGCGCCCGTACGTGCCCCAACTGGAGGTTCTGCAGCGCGCGGATGTGTTCATCACCCATGGCGGCATGGGCAGCGTCAGCGAGGGGCTGCTCTACGGCGTGCCGTTGATCATCGCACCCCAGGCGGCCGATCAACCCTTCGTGGCTGAGAGGATCAGGCGGCTGGGCGCGGGCTATGTGCTGCCCAGGCGGCGGGTGCGTCCGGCCGAGCTGAGCCGGCTGGTGGACGCCATCCTGGCCGACGAGGGCGTGCGCGCCAAGGCGGGCCGGATCGCCGAGTCGTTTCGAGCGGCGGGCGGCGCCGCCCGGGCCGCCGAGGTGATCCTGGAGCGGCTCTCGACCGGGCGCGCTGCGCCGGCGTGATCTGCCTTTCTGCCCCAGACAGCTTGCAATAGGGCCCTGCTCGTACTCGGCCTTTCTCAACGGGAGTTGGTCAAGGTTCTTCGCGAGTAGCACTATCAAGGGATTTTGTATATACTAGTTCGACATTCTTAATCACGTCTGCAGGTATATTGCACCCAAGATGCATCTATGGTATACTCAATCTGTGATCGCCACACAGAGGAGGAGGATAGGATGCATACAACAACTGTGTCAGCCAAGGGTTGGGTCGTCATTCCCAAGCCCCTTCGCGACAAACACAACCTCAAGAGAGGTTCTCGCGTGCAGGTCCTGGACTGTGGTGAGATACTCGCCATTGTGCCCCTTCCGGATGATCCTGTCGAGGCCCTGCACGGCATGCTCGAAGGCGGGCCTCCGTTGACCAGGGATCTCCTGGCAGAGCGTGAACGCGAGCGGGAAGCGGAGGAAGAGACCGGTGAATGAAACCTTTGTCCTGGACAGCTTTGCTGTATTGGCTCTGTTGGGTAGAGAGTCGGGTAGTCAAGAGGTGGCCGATCTGCTCAGAAGGGCGCAAGAGGAGACAACCCGCGTACTGATGACGTGGGTGAATGCCGGAGAGATAGCCTACATTGTGGAGCGACGGTGGGGGATGGAACGCCTGTATGCAACCCTGGCCGTGATGGAAGCCACCGCGTTGGAGATTGTACCGGTGGACCGAGAGCTGGCCCTGATGGCTGCCCACATCAAAGCGGAGCATGCCATCGCCTACGCCGATGCATTCGCCGCTGCACTGGCTCAGCACTGCGCGGCCAAGCTGGTTACCGGCGATCCAGAGTTCAAGCTTCTGGACGGGATCCTGGGCATACACTGGCTTCCCCAGCGTGAGCCCTAGCGCAGCTTGCCTCTAGGCTCATCGGATTTGAGCAGCTCAACTTCTCGGCGGCTCAGCCGGAGCAACTGCAGGTTGCCTTTGAGGCGAGCAGCGCCTGAGCCCGGCCTGGAGGAGAGGGTGCGTCGCGACCTGCGCGCCGGGCGCCTGCGCCTCACGACCCACTATGCCGAGGCGCTGAGCCCGGCGCGCTTTTGTTTCATCGCCGCGGGCACGCCCAGCGACGGTCTCCCCGCGCAGAGCAGCCAATGGCCTGGCCCCTGCCCTCACGTCTCTACCCCAGTCCCACCTTGGCCTTGACCGCCCTGAGCGTCCTCTCCGCCATCGGGCGCGCTTTGGCCGCCCCCTGGGCTAACAGATCGTCAACGCGCGACGGGTCGGACGCCCACTCTCGGTAGCGGGATTGGAGCGGCCGCAACCCCTCGATGATCACCTCGGCCAGTTCGCGCTTGAAGCCGGCATACCCCTGGCCCTCGAAACGCCTCTCGATCTCGGGGCGGCTCAACCCGCTGAAGAGCTCGTAGATGACCAGCAGGTTGTAGATGCCGGGGCGCTCCTCGTCAAAGACGATCTCGCGCAGCGAGTCGGTGGTGGCGCGCATGATCTTGGCACGAATCGTGTCTGGCGAATCCAGGAGATGTACCGCATGGCCCGCTCGTGTCTCGCTCTTGCTCATCTTTCGGGTCGGGTCGTCCAGGGCCATGATGCGGGC
>JAFGLK010000179.1 GCA_016928125.1 Anaerolineae bacterium | reverse complement strand
GCCGGGGATCGAGGAGCGCCCCTTTGGCTGGGTGCTGGCGCGCGAGCCCAAGGCCCTGGTGCGCATCTGGTACCAGTACTACTATGCCGAGGAGCTGGCCGAGCCGGCCCCCGAGCCTGTCGAAGGGGCCCCCTGAGCCTGTCGAAGGGGCCCGGGCTTCGACAAGCTCAGCCGCCGAATAGCCCGAAGGAGGTCTTGTCTATGAACCCCTGGTCGCTCTATGAGCGCCCCGCGGCCCTGATCCCCTTCGCCCTGGCCGGACGCGCCGGCCAGGTCGCCGTCTACTATGGCGCCAACGACGATCCCGTCCGGGCCGGCTTTGACGCCCTGGCCGGCCTCAAGTTCGATATCGAGTTGTCTCGCGGGTATCCGGTCGTCCATGCCCGCATCGAGCGCTATGCGGGCTCCGGCTACCGCGCCTGGTGCGGCTGGATCCAGATCATCACCAGCGTCTATGCCGACTCGCACGACCCCGCCACGGCCAGGATTGCGCCGGCCACCTTTGTGGACCTGGCGCCCTCGCTGGAGGAGGTGGGCATCCCATTTTGCTCTTTGGGCTATCTGCCCCAGTTGTTCGACGCCCCCTGCCTCAATCTGGGCGCCCATGCCGAGCTGCGCTGGACGGCGGACACTTTTCTGACCACCGTCCCCGCCCGCTCGCGGGACGAGGAGATCGCCCGGCTCCTGGGCTTTCGCTGGGGCTACACCGAGAGCAACGTCCCCGGCCAATCGCCCGCCCTGTTGCCCCTGCAAGTCACCGATGCGGGGGCCTGGAACGCCCATTTGCCCTATCTGCGCCGGACATACAGCGCGTGGCGGTTCAGGGCCGCGTAGAACGGGAGAGCCATCGTTTGGTTCCTGCGCGCCTGAGCCGCTGGACATGCGATCCAACTCGGGCTATCATGCGCCCAATCAAGCCTGCAGGAAGGAGTTGCAGCCATGCCTGACACGACCATGAGGGGCCTCTATCCGATCCTCGTCACCCCGTTCGACGAGCAGGAGCGCATCGACGTCGAGAGCCTGCGCAGCCTGGTGGATTTCCTGATCGAGCAGGGCGTGCACGGCCTGGGTGTGGCCATGGGCAGCGAGGTGTTCAAGTTCACCGACGCCGAGCGCGTGCTGGTGACCCAGACCGTGGTGGGGCAGGCCGCCGGCCGCGTGCCGGTGGTGATCAACACCGGCAGCAACAGCGCCTTCCAGGCGGTCGCCTACAGCCAGATGGCCGAGGAGCACGGCGCCGACGCGGTCATGCTCGTGGCGCCCGCCATCGCCGCCGGCGGCGCCCCGGAGACCCGCGCCTACTACAAGGCCGTCTCCGATGCGGTCCACGTGCCCATCTTTATCCAGGACATCTCGACCCCCCACGTGCCGGCCGAGCTCGCCGCCCAGATCGCTGAGGAGAGCGAGAACGTCCGCTACATCAAGGTCGAGAGCTCGCCCCCGCCCCGCATGGTGCACCAGGCGGTGCTCAAGGCCGGTCACAAGCTGACCGTGTTTGGCGGCGCCGGCGGCAACTATTTCGTCGAGGAGCTACGCCGCGGCTCGGTGGGCACCATGCCCTACTGCAGCCAGTCCGAGTCGTTCCGCCAGGTGTGGGACCTCTACTGGGCCGGCGACGAGGCCGCCGCCACCCGCGTGTTCTACGAGCGCATCCTGCCCGTGAACCGGGTCGCCTCCTCGGGCGGGCCCGCGGCCGACTATCACGTCCACAAGGAGATCCTGCGCCAGCGCGGCGCCATTCGCACGGCGGTGGTGCGCGGGCCGGTGCCGCCCTTGGACGACCTGGTGCGCCGCGAGCTGCAGGCGGTCATCGACGCGCTCTATCCGCTGTAGGCCGGATCGGCGATCCGACCCAACGCTGTCGTCCGGAGCGCCGCTGTGTCAGGGTGGGGCCACTGGTTGTGCGAGCGTCGAGGTCCTTCGCGCCGAGGTCGGCGCTCAGGATGACAGAGCGGCCAGGACGGCGCTCAGGATGAAAGCGAAGCGTCTCCGAGTCACCGCGTCTCCCTATCACCGTGTCACCGAGTCGCCGCGTCACCCAATCACCGTGTCACCCGAACATCCCATCAGAGAAAAAGGAGCCACCCCATGAAAATCCGCGACGTCCAGATCATCCCCTTTCGCGTCCCCCGGCAGGTCTTTCGCAATCGCCAGCTCTTCCCCGAAGGCACCGTGGTCCAGACCCTCACGGTGATCAAGACCGATGAGGGCGCCGAAGGCTACTACCTGGGCGGCCACGGCCACGGCGACCAGGACGGCCTGCCCCCCGATCAGCGCGCCGCGCTGCTGGGCCGCGCCAGGCAGTTGCTGATCGGCGAGAATCCCTTTGACCGGGAAAAGTTCTGGCACTGGATGTTCGTCTCCAAGACGCCCGAGAACCTGATGAGCGTCATCGACATGACCCTGTGGGACCTGCAGGCGCGCGCGTTCGGCGTGCCCATCCACAAGCTCCTGGGCGGCTGCCGCGACAAGGTCAAGGCCTACGCCAGCACCTTCCCGAACATGGGCAGCCCCGAGGAGTACGCCGCCCACGCCGTGGCCTGCAAAGAGCAGGGCTACAGCGCCTACAAGATCCACCCCTACTACTTCGCCGACCCGATCACCTTCCAGCCCGTGCCCGGGCGGCCCTCGCATGTCAAGATGGACATCGCGGCCTGCAAGGCCATCCGCGAGGCGGTGGGCGACGACATGGTGCTCATGTTCGACCCCTGGGGCACCTACCACAGCTATGAGGAGGCCCTCTGGGT
>JAFGLK010000178.1 GCA_016928125.1 Anaerolineae bacterium | reverse complement strand
GCTCACCGGCACTTGGGCCAGCGTATCGCCGAGGTCGCTGACGGCCTGGTTGCCAAGGGGGACCTGGTGAGCATCGCCGCCGAGGCCGCGCGGCAGGCGGGCCTGGCGCCCGACCGGGTGTACGTGACGTATACCGCAGAGGATGCGGTACGTCTGCTTCAGGCTCAGATAGGGCCGGGCGACCTGGTCCTGCTCAAGGGCGGCGCCGAAGCCCGGCTTGAGCAGGTCGCGGCGCCCCTGCTGGCCCAGCCTCGAGACGCGCCGCGGGTGCTGCCCCGCCAGCATCGCGGCTGGAAACAGGTGCAATTGCGGCGCCCGGGCCGGCCTACCTGGGTCGAGATCGATCTCGAGGCCATCGGCCACAATGTGCGCCGCATCGCGGAGATCATCGGGCCGCAGGTGGCGCTATTGGCGGTGCTCAAGGCGGATGGCTATGGTCATGGGGCGGTGGAGGTGGCACGCACTGCCCTGAACAATGGCGCCCGCTGGCTGGGCGTCGCCTGCCTGGGCGAGGGCATCGCGCTGCGCCAGGCAGGTATCGACGCGCCGATCCTCAGCCTGGGCTACACGCCGCCCTGGCAGGCGCGCAGCGCTGTGCTCCACCGGGTAACCTGTACGGTCTTCTCAAACGACGTGGCGCGGGCGCTCTCTCGCGCCGCTGTGGACCTTCAGAGGATGGCCCAGGCACACCTCAAGGTGGACACGGGCATGGGGCGCCTGGGCGTGCTCCCCGACGAGGCCGTCAGCCTGGCGCGCGAGATCGCCGCTCTGCCCGGCCTCGAGCTCGAAGGCGTGTTCACCCATTTCTCAGCGGCCGACGAGCCCGACCTGGACTATACCGTCTGGCAGTTGGCACGCTTTGAGGAGGTGCTTCAAGCCCTGAAGGCGGAGGGCCTGACGCCCCGCTGGATCCATGCGGCCAACAGCGCAGCGATCTTGCGCTTGCCAGCCAGCCACTACAACCTGGTGCGTCTCGGCATCGCCATGTACGGTCTGAGCCCATCGCCACACGTACCTTGCCCCCCCGACCTGAGGCCTGCGCTGCGTTTCAAGTGCCAGGTGGCCCAGGTGAAGGAGCTTCCCGCAGGCAGCTTTGTGGGCTATGGACGCAGCTTTCAAACCCGGCGCGCCTCGCGCATCGCGGTGATCCCGGTAGGCTATGCGGACGGCTTTCGCCGCGGCCCGCGTAACTGGGGCGACGTGCTGATTCGCGGGCAGCGCGCGCCGATCGTGGGCCATGTCTGCATGGATCAGGCCATGATCGATGTCACTGACATCCCCCAGGTCCGGGCGGGCGATGAGGTGGTGCTCATCGGCCCGCAGGGGCATGATAGTATCACGGTTGAGCAGGTGGCCCAGCGCCTGGGCACGATCAACTATGAGATCGTGTCTGAGATCCTGGCGCGGGTGCCGCGTCTGGTGTAGCGCCGCTTCTCGGCGAGTCAAGGCCGGCGCTGGGACGCTGTAAAGGGCCGCTATCTTGACTAGATCGCTTGAGATTTTGCGCAACCCGTCTTGTGTGCTATCCTATGCTCTGGCGCGCAGCAGAACAGCCCATCCGTGCGCTACAAGCCCACACAGGAGTTGTCTATGAGCCAGGGCTCACCGCTGCGGATGAGCAGGACTCATAGGCACGCATTCCAGGGGAGGGAAGGTCATGCCAGCCATTTCGATCAAACCGGGGATCTATTGGATCGGGGTGAACGATCGCACCACCGACCTATTCGAGGG
The DNA here is from genome assembly GCA_016928125.1 of Anaerolineae bacterium. Next base: position 6,842 of record JAFGLK010000178.1, on the reverse strand, counting down.
GCTCTGGCCGATCAGCGAGGCGGGCGTCTCGTACAACAGCTATCTGGTGCTCGACGAGAAAAAGGTGTTGATCGATCTGGTCAAGGCTGCGCAGGGGGGCGCTTTTCTCGAGCAGATCTATGACCTGATCGATCCCGCCGAGCTGGACTATGTGGTGCTGAACCATCTCGAGCCCGATCACACCGGGGCCATCAAGCTGCTGCAGAGCATTGCGCCGCAGGCGACCTTTCTCTGCTCGCCCAAGGCCCAACCCATGCTGGCCGCATTCTATGGCCTGACCGACCGGGTGCGCGTGGTCAAGGATGGCGAGGAGCTCTCGATCGGCGCGACCAAGCTTCAGTTCTTCTCGGTGCCCTTTGTGCACTGGCCGGAGACGATGGTCACCTACGCCCCGAGCCAAGGCGTGCTCTTTTCCTGCGACGCCTTTGGTGGCTATGGGGCGCTGCGTGGCGCGATCTTTGACGATGATTGCGTCGATATGGACTATTATATCCACGAGTCGTTGCGCTACTATGTGAACATCGTGGCTCGTTTCAGCGGCCCCACGCTCAAGGCGATCGACAAGCTGGCCGGGGTGCCGATCGAGGTCATCGCGCCCTCCCACGGCTTGGTCTGGCGCGGCAATCCGACCCAGATTGTGAAGCTCTACCAAAAGTGGGCCAGCCTCGCCACGCAGCCTGCTGATCCAGGTGTCACCCTGATCTACGGCTCGATGTACGGCAATACCGAGGACGTGATGAACGCGGTGGCCGAGGGCATCTCCAAGACCGGCCTGCCGCTGGAGATTTTCGACGCCGCACGCACCCACGCGAGCTATGTGCTGCCCTACTTGTGGATTCATAACGGTGTGATGGTCGGCGCGCCCACCTACGAGGTGTCGCTCTTCCCGCCGGTCGCTCAGATGATTGAAATGGCGGCGCACAAGCGCATCCTGAATCGCAAGGCCGCGTACTTTGGCAGCTATGGCTGGAGCGGCGGCGCCAAGCGGGATCTGCTCAGACTCACCGAGAGCCTCAAGTGGGATTGGGTGGATACGCTCGAGTTCCAGGGTGGCCCAACCAATCAAGACTTGCACGCTGCGGAGGCCTTTGGCGAGCGTTTTGCCCAGGGCCTTTTGGCCTGATCGGCCAGGGGCGGCCCAGGGGACGGCCCCGGGCCGCTTCCTGTCTAGCGCCCCACAACGGCTGCGGGCCGCGCCTCTTGGCCGAGCGATCTGAGAGAGATCCGGCAATGCCCTATCTGGAGCGGGTCGGCAATTTACATATCCACACCACCGCCTCTGATGGGTCGGCCAGCCATGCGCGGGTGGCGGAGCTGGCCGCCGAGGCGGGCCTCGACTTTTGCATCGTCACCGACCACAACGCCTACGAGCCGCTACATGAAGGCTGGTACGGGCCGACTTTGATGTTGGTCGGGCAGGAGATCCACGATCCTGAGCGGCCCCACGTCAACCATCTCCTGGTGCTGAACGCGGGTGTGGATTTGACCCACCTGGCGCAGGATACCCAGGCCTTGGTGGATGCCGTGCGCCAGCGCGGCGGGCTCTCTTTCATCGCCCACCCGTTCGAGCACAGCGGCGCGCTCAGCGGCGAGCCCGAGATCAACTGGACCGCGTGGGAGGTACAGGGCGCCACGGGTATCGAGCTCTGGAACTATATGTCCGAGTTCAAGTCGTATGTGACCGATACGCTGCGGACATTGTGCTCTGTCCTGGCCCCGGGGCTCGCCATCTCGGGGCCGTATGCCGAGACAGTGCTCAAGTGGGACGCGCTGCTCCAACATGGCCGCATCTACGCCATCGCGGGCAGCGATGCGCATGCCACCGTCTATCAACTCGGCCCGCTGCGGCGCGCGGTTTTCGGGTACGCACACCTCTTTCGTGCCCTGAACACCCACATCCTGGTGAGCGAGCCCTGGACCGGGGCGTTCGAGCACGATAGCCGGCTCGTGTATGAGGCACTGAGCCAGGGGCGCGCCTTTGTGGCCTACGATGGTCTGGCGCCCGCACGTGGGTTCAGCTTTGGCGCAGTTCAGCGCGACCACCTCTATGTGATGGGCGAGAGCGCCCCGGCGACTCGAGTCATTCGCTTTGAGGTGCACACCCCCGCGCGGGCCCGCATCCGCCTTATGCTGAACGGCTTTTGCATCGCCGAGACGCGCGGCCGCGAGTTGAGCTATGAGTCCAAGACCCCGGGGGCCTATCGCGTCGAGGCCACCCGCTGGCACGCATTCAAGCAGCGGGGCTGGATCTACAGTAACCCCATCTTTGTGGCCTCAGAATCGCCCGGCGCCCGCAGGCCAGGACTGGGCGAGCGCCATTCAGAGAGTTGACGCTGCGCCCAATCTGGGGCACACTGTACGCGTCTCGCCGCGGCGCCTGGCGCGGCGAGATATCCTTGCGAGGGATGACCAAACCATATGGGTGTATTCGTGGGGCTGCTCTGCGCCCTCACTTGGGCCAGCGGTTCGATCATGATGCGCGATCTGGCGCGCAAACTGGACCCGTTCACCCTCAACGCGCCACGCACGTTGGTCGGTGGGCTGGCCATGTTTCTGCTCGCGGCGAGCAGCGGACGCACGGCGGGCTATCGCGATGTTTCGCTGGAGAAGCTGCTCTTCCTGCTGGGAAGCGTCGGGATCGGCGGCGGCCTGGGCGACTCGTTCTATGTGCTCAGCCTCAACCGCATCGGCGTGTCGCGGGCCTTTCCCATTGCCAGCACCTACCCGGCCCTGACGCTCGTCTTCGGGGTGCTGTTTCTCCAGGAGCCGATCGGCCCATCGGTGCTGGTGGGCCTGGTACTGGTGTTGGGCGGCATCCTGCTCGTCAGCCGGCTGCCGCGCGGGATGCGGCTGGTATCGCCCCAGCAGATGAGCGCTTCGGGCGTGGCCTTTGCCTTGCTCGCCGCTGTAGGGTGGGCCGTGTCGATGATCCTGATCGCGCCGGGCATTGCCGGCCTGGACGAGATCATGGTGGCCTCGTTCCGCACCCCGGCGCTCTCCCTCCTGCTTTGGGGCCTGGTGGCCGTGCGAGGCACAGCCCCCAAGCTGCGTACTCTGTCACAACGCGAATGGGTCATCCTGGTTGTGGGGGGCTTGATTGGTTGGGGGTTGGGCAGCGTGCTCTTTTTGCTCTCGGTGTCGCTTCTGGGGGCCACACGCGCCGCCATTCTGACTTCTACCTCTCCTCTCTTTGCGTTGCCCCTGAGCGTGGTCTTCCTGAAGGAGAAGTCCCATCGCAGTGTTCTGGCCGGCACGCTCCTGACGGTGCTCGGCATCATCCTGGTGTCCTGATCGAGTCGTACAGCCGGTTCCCAGTCGGAGCGGGGCCGCATCGACAGATCTCATCGAAGAAAGGTGTGATCGATCCAATATGAGCAACCCGTCTCGCCCCAATGTGCTCGTTTTCTTCACCGACCAGCAGCGCTGGGATACGGTCGGCTGTTACGGCGACGATTTGGGCCTGGGCCTGACGCCGAATCTAGACCGCATGGCCACCGAGGGCGTGCGCTTTGAGCTGGCCTTCACCGCCCAGCCGGTGTGCGGCCCCGCGCGCGCCTGCCTCCAGACAGGCGTCTATCCCACCGTCACCGGCTGCTACCGCAATGGCATCCCTCTGCCCACCGACGCCACCACCCTGGCGCATCGCTTCCGGCAGGCGGGCTATGAGGTGGGCTACATCGGCAAGTGGCACCTGGGCGGCACCCGCGATCAGCCTGTGCCGGCGGAGCGTCGCGGCGGCTACAGCGACTTTTGGCTGGGGGCCGATCTGCTCGAGTTCACCTCGCATCCCTATGGCGGCGGCTACTTTGGCGGCGAGAACCAGCTGGTCGAGTTCCAGGGCTATCGCGCCGATTCGCAGACCGACCATGTGATCGACTATCTGCGCAGCCGAGATGGCGAGCGTCCCTTCTTTCTCTTTCTCTCGTATCTAGAGCCGCATCATCAGAACGACATGCAGCGCTACGTGGCGCCGGATGGCTATGCCGAGCGCTATCGTGACGCCCCCCCGCCTGCAGATCTGGCCGCCCATCCTGAGGGCGACTGGCCCGCGAACCTGGCGGACTATTATGGCATCTGTGCGGACCTGGATGAAAACCTTGGACGCGTCCGGGCCGAGCTTGAGCGCCTGGGGCTGGCGGAGAACACGATCATCCTGTTTACCAGCGACCATGGCAGCCATTTCCGCACCCGCAACGCCGAGTACAAGCGCTCCTGTCACGAGGCCGCGATTCGCATCCCCCTCGTCGCCTGGGGCGGGCCCTTCACGGGAGGGCGCGTCGTGGACGAGTTGGTGAGCCTGATCGACGTGCCCCCGACCCTGCTGGATGCTGCAGACATCGCCGTGCCCAACGGTTTCCACGGCCGGAGCCTGCTGCCTCTGGCCCGCGGCGAGGCGGTGGCGTGGCCGCAAGAGGTCTTTGTGCAAATCAGCGAGTCGCAGGTGGGCCGCGCGCTGCGCACCCGACGCTGGAAATACGGCGTGGATGCGCCTGAGCGCCACGGCTGGAACGACATGGACAGCCCGATGTACGTAGAGCAATATCTCTATGACCTGGAGAGCGACCCCCACGAGCTGCACAATCTGGCTGGCGATCCGGCCTACCGCGCGATTGCCGATGAGCTCGCCGGCCGGCTGGTGCAGCGCATGGTCGGCGTCGGCGAAAGGCCGCCGCGCATCGAGCCCGCGGGATAGGGCCGTACCGGGCTTTCAGAGCGTCCGCTAGAGAGGATCTGATTCTTTCTCATAGCACCTTGCTGCAATCCGCCGTCGCGCGTCTCGAACAGCGCCTCCTTGACCGTGGGCTGGCGCTGTCACCACATAACATACGAGGAGGACGCCAACCTATGCCACTTTACGACAAACCTCTGCACGAGCTGGTGGCCTATGACCCGCCGCTCACCCGGGAGCCCGATTTCGACGTTTTTTGGGAGCAGACGCTAGCTGAGGCCGCCCAGGCGCCCCTCAACGTCACGATGACGCCGGTGCAGATGCCCATCGTGGGCGCCGAGGTGTACGAGGTCTACTATGACGGCTGGCGCGGCGCCCGTATCTGCGGCTGGTATCTGTGCCCTCCGGCCGACGAGCCGCTGCCCGCCCTGGTGCAGTATCACGGCTACAGCGGCTCCAAAGGCGACGTGTTCCGCTATCTCATGTGGGCGCTGCAGGGCTATGCGGTGTTGGCGGTGGACACGCGCGGCCAGTCGGGCATGAGCACCGACCCGGGCCCCTACACCGGTGGCCACGTCAAGGGTTGGATGACCCAGGGGATCACCGATCCGCAAGAGTACTATTACCGGGGCGCCTATGTGGATGCGGTGCGGGCGCTCGATTGCATCCAGTCGCGGCCTGAGGTGGATGCTTCACGTATCGGCATCATGGGCATGAGCCAGGGCGGCGGGCTGACGCTGGCCGTGGCCAGTCTAGATCGGCGCCCGGCCGTGGCCCTGCCCGAGATGCCCTACCTGTGCCACTACAAGCGGGCCGTGGATATGGCAGTGCGCCTGCCCTATTTGGAGATCGCCGACTATATCAGACACTGGCCCGAGCGTGAGGCTCAGGTGTGGCGCACCTTGAGCTACTTTGACAACATGAACCTGGCCGAGCGCATCGCCTGTCCGGTGCTGATGGATGTGGGCCTGCAGGACGACATCTGTCCGCCCTCATCGGTATACGCCGCATATAACAAGATCACGGCGCCCAAGGAGATGCGCGTCTACCCGTACCACAATCACGAGATCGTCGAGGCCCACTGGGACCCCAAGATGCGCTGGGCTCACCACTACCTCAAAGGGCTCGATACGCTCCAGTGACCGGCCGCAGCGGGTGGATGCCCTGCCGCCTGTCCATTTCGTCTGCGCTTGCTCCTGCGCGATGGCGACCTGTACGCCATGCGGTTCGTGCCATAGATCGAGCTCCCGGCTCTTGGCCGGGAGCTCTGGGTGTGCGTCTTGCCACACGACAGCTCTAGAGCGTCAGGGCGACCAAGATCAGGACCATAGGGCCCAAGATGATGGCCAGATCGACGCCGATAGCCAGCGCCGCCCGTACCTGGGCGGTCGGCCACTTGCTCCGCAGCACGCTCGCGGCCAGGCGCTCTCGCGCTGCCTCGCGCAGTAGCTCGCGATGCTTGCCTTCACACTCTAGCGTCAGGGCATACCAGTTCTCCATCATGCCTCCTTCCTGCCCGTCCGGACTCCCACGTCCGCCGGACTTTCACGTCCGCGGGAGGCGGACGTGCCAACCAGGCCTCACCGATGCCAGATCACGGCAGTTGCACCCGCCACTGCACCGCTTCATCGGCGGGCAGCACCTGTGGGGCCAGCTCCCAATGCTTCACCAGGGCCTCGATGGCCGCCTTGCCTAGCGCGCAGGCCACCGAGATGCGGTGGTGGCCGTCCCGCACAAAGTAGGCGCCGCGAATCTCGATCAGGTCCACCGGCGGAAGCCGGTTGCCGATCAGGCAGGCCTCGTAGATGCGCGCCCATCGTTGGCCGTTGTGGTCGCACAGCGGGCGGAACTGGCAGTCGAAATCGGCGCTGCGCCCCTCCGAGCCCACGATGCGGGTCAAGGGCACCGTCTGCAGGCCCAGGTCGTTCGCGCTGATCAGCGCGCTGTGCTCGATCACCACATTCAGGTCAAGGAGCCCTTCGTGGCGGCCCAGCAGGCGCCTGACAAAGCGGGCAAAGGTGGCCCGATGGTACTGGCCCATGAAGGCCTCATGGGCCAGCAGCCGAGAGCTGTGGCGCTGCTGCTGCAGCCAGGCCTGGGCATCGGCCCAGGTGCCGCTCGTTTCCGGGTTGAATCCCATCGTCTTCCCCCTTCGCCGGCGACGGCCGGCGCG
>JAFGLK010000177.1 GCA_016928125.1 Anaerolineae bacterium | reverse complement strand
GCGCGGCACGCCCCGCCGTCTGGCGGCTTTGGTCAGGGGATTGGATGCACGACAGGAGGACCGCCGACTAGAGGCGCGCGGGCCGGCCGCAGAGATCGCCTTTGACCCCCAGGGCCAACCGACCCGTGCAGGGCTCGGCTTTGCGCGCAGCAAAGGTGTGGACGTCTCCGAGCTGCAGATCCGAGACATCGGCGGTCGCAACTATGCCGTGGCCGTGACCCTCGAGGAGGGCAGGGGCGCTAGTGCCGTTCTGGCCGGGATTCTGCCCGACGTGATCGCGGGACTCAGGTTCTCGCGCAGCATGCGCTGGAACGCCAGCGGGGTGGCTTTCTCGCGGCCCTTGCGCTGGTTCGTCGCCCTGCTCGAGGATCAGGTGGTGCCCTTTGCTTATGCCGGGGTGCGCAGCGGCCGGGTAACGCGCGGCATCCGCTCTCAGGACTCGCCTGAGATACAGGTCCCCAGCGCCGCTGACTATGACAGCCTCATGCAGACTGCCGGCATCCTGCTGGCCACGGAGGCTCGAGAGGCCTCGATTCTCGAGCAATCGCGCGCCCTGGTTGCCCAGGTGCAGGGGACGGTCGTCGAGGATCCAGAGTTGGTGCGCGAGGTCGCCCACTTGGTCGAGTACCCGTTGGCCATTCTAGGAAGCTTTGATGAGGCCTATCTTGAGCTGCCCGAGATGGTTTTGATGGCCGTGATGCGCAAGCATCAGCGCTACCTGCCCGTGCTCCGCCACGGCGAGATGCTGCCCTACTTTGTTGCGATCGCCAATGGGGCGGGCCTGGATGTGGATGCAGTGCGTCTGGGCAATCAGGAAGTCTTGCGCGCCCGCTACGCGGACGCAGCCTATTTCTACGCTGCCGACACGAAAAGGAGCTTGCAGGCCTTCACTCCCCGCCTCAGCACGCTCATGTTCCAGGAGCGGCTGGGCTCGATGCTCGACAAGGTCGAGCGCCTCAAGCGGCTCGTGCCCGACCTGGGGGAGATGCTTGGATTGGACGAGACTGAGCTGGCCACGGCGCGCCGCGCCGCTGCATTGTGCAAGAGCGACCTTGCGACGCAACTCGTGGTGGAGTTGACCTCTTTGCAGGGCCAGATGGGGCGTCACTATGCCGAGCTTTCGGGCGAGACACCGGAGGTGGCCCAGGCCATCGAGGAGCACTATTTGCCGGGTTTCATGGGTGATCGTCTGCCCGAGAGCTTGCCGGGCACCGTCCTCGGCCTGGCCGATCGCCTGGACACGCTGGTTGGCCTGTTCGCCGTAGGGATTCGTCCGCGAGGTGCGGCCGACCCCTGGGGGCTGCGGCGTGCGGCCTTTGGGCTCGTGCAGCTTCTGGTGGAAAAGGGGCTCTCTCTCGCCCTTCCCGAGGCCTTGTCGCTGGCCGCGGAGGTGCTGCCCGTCGAGGCCAACGGCCAGGTGCTGGGCGAGGTCTATGAGTATGTGCTTCGCCGCTACAGAGGCTATCTGCTCGATCGTGGGTATCGCTATGATCTGGTGGATGCGGTGCTGAATGAACGCGGCTATGACCCCTACCTGGCCTATGAGACCCTGAACGCTCTCACCAGATGGGTAGCGCGTGACGACTGGCAGGAGCTGCTCGATAGCTACGCCCGCTGCGTGCGCATCACGCGCGATCAGGCCGGCGTGCACCCGATCCAGCCGGATCGCTTCGTGGAGCCTGCGGCCCTATCACTCTATGGGGCCTACACAAAAGCGCGCCAGCGCGTCCAAGAGACACAGACGCTGGACAGCTTGATGATGGCTGTGGAGCAGCTCAAACCCGCCGTCACCCGATTCTTCGACGACGTGCTGGTCATGGACCAGGATCCCGCGCTGCGCAACAATCGCCTGGCTTTGTTGCAGAGCATCGGCGCCCTGGCGGAAGGCATTGTGGATCTGACCGTGATGGAGGGATTCTAGACAGACTGCCCGCGGCCTCGCAGGCGCCCTTGCGAACGCGCCCGGCTGCACGTCGGGCGCGTTCGTGTATGTACGAGAGGATGCGCAACTTGGGGCGACCCGTGGGGTTAACCTCGTTGAGAGAGCGTCAGGACTCCCTGAAATCTATCCCTCGTTGCGTGGCTGCCAAGGAGGTCTTATGTCCAGCATCGCATTGGTTGTCGACAGCACGGCCGCTCTGGACCAGGAATACGTCAAACGGCATCACATCACCGTCGTGCCTCTCTATCTCAGAATGGACGATGACACCTACCGCGATGGCGTGGATATCACGGCTGATGAGTTCTACGAGCGACTGCCGCACTGTCGGGCGCTTCCGACGACCTCTCAGCCCTCGGCCGGCGATTTCGAGAAGATCTATCGCCAACTGGTCGAAGATGGCGCTCAAGGCATCATTTCCGTACATCTATCAAGCGCCATCAGCGGCACGGTCAACTCGGCGCTTTTGGCCAAGGAACAGATCCAAGATGTACGGATCGAAGTCATCGACACGCGCTCGGTATCCGCGGGACACCAGTTGATTCTGGAGGGGGGTGTGAACGCCCTCGCTGCAGGTGCCGATGTGGACAAAGCCGTAGCGGTGATGCGGGCTTTGATCGAGGCGCATCGCATCGTCTTCACGGTCGACACGCTCGAATACCTGTACAAGGGTGGGCGCATCGGAGGGGCGGCCGCGTTGGTAGGCTCGCTGTTGCAGTTCAAGCCCTTGCTCAGCTTTGAGAATGGGCGCGTTGAGGCGCTGGAGCGCGTGCGCACCTCCAAGCGCGCCTTGGCGCGCATGGTGGATGTGATGGCCGAGTGGATGGGCGACCAAAAGCTTGAGACCCTG
>JAFGLK010000176.1 GCA_016928125.1 Anaerolineae bacterium | reverse complement strand
GGCTTTTGAGGCCCGGCTTGGCATGGGCGATCCGGGGGCAGGCGAACGGGCAGCACGCAATGTAGGTCGCGCCAAGGCCTGGTGAAGACGTCGCCTGCGCCTCGGACGAGAGGCAGGCCGGCATCGCCCAGAGGTGTACCCGCGTCAAGGACGCGGAAGCAGGCGCTCAGTGGAGGCCCGTCGACCCTAGCTCTGATCCCGCCAGATGAGCGGCAGCACCAACTCATGCTCACCCACGGCCTCGACGATCAAGCGCACCTTCTGGCCAGGCATGTCCGCGCTGGTGAGCAGGATCGAGCCGGTAAGGGTCCCTATACCCAAAGCATCCCCAACATAGTCCACACGGATCTCAGCGGGTGTCGTACCGCTGACCGCATCGAGAGCCAGCCAGTCGCGATCAAGCTCTGCGGCCCAGGCGATGGAGCGCTCCGGATTCTGGTTGTACACAACCACCGTGGCTGAAGTGACATCGCGTCGCGGGAAGAGGCGCGTGATCAGGGGACTAGCCACCAGAGCATCGGCCACCGTCAGATGGGCGGGCACAGGCACCACCCTCAGGCGGCGCGTCTCCTGAGCGATGCCACCCATGCCATCGTCGGCGCGAAAGGTGAGCGTGTGCTCCCCGACGCTCAGACCGGTCAAGCGGATGGACTCGCCATAGCCCAGGAATCCATCCAGGTCCGATGACCACCTGAGTTGCGCTCCCGAAAGGGTGCTGGCATCAGGATCATAGGCCCAGCCCTCAAGCGCGACGGTCTGACTGATCGCCACGGTGTGGTCCTGAGCAGGCGACACGATGTGCAGCTGAGGTTCACGATTCGGCAGGGTGAGCGGGGCATCCGACTGATCATGGCTCGAATGGAGCCCGTCGCTGGCCCACACACGAAACGCAGCGTTCGAGCTGGCCCTCAGATTCCCCGGATCGATCGAGACACTGCTCGCCCGAACTTGCTGAGCCACCAGCTCCCACGTGGCGCCGCCGTCGGCGCTATACTGGACGTTGAAGCTCAGGCTGTCCTCGTCGGCATCCGAGGCCACCCATGACACCTCAACCGGCGAGGCCGCCGAGATCGCACCCCCATTGGGCGAGAGCAGCGTCACGGTGGGGCTTGAAGGGCCAGCCAGGACGCTGACCAGAGAACCCGTTGGGCCCTCCACATCCAGGCGGAGCGCACCGGGCACAGAGGGGACGAGCTCATAGATGCCTAATAGCTGCCTGGAGCCGTCGCTATCGGCCGACGGAGGCTGCGGCCCCAACATCATGGTCCTTGGCGTAAAGGCATAGCGCGCCAACTCGGCGCCTTGAGCGCCACGCAGCACCAGGCTGTAGTACCAACCGGGCTCTAGCGGCTTGAGTTCCTCCGCGTTCGGGATCAGGAACGGCGTCTGGAGAGAGACTTGCTGGCCTACGGGGTCGATGACGCCGACGATCAGCAACCGATCCATCGCCTCGCTCGACATGCCCTCGACGTCCGCATCGGGAGGAGGGGGCGCCAAGGAGCTGAGCAGGCCCTGATAGGTAAAGTCACTCACCCAGCGATAGTCACAATAGGTCATCAGGTCCTTCCACACAGGGCCATAGATGGCCTGAGTGCGAAAATCAAAGCCGTACAGTGCCCAGTCGCCGTCGAGCGCGGGACTGATGCGACCCTCTGTGTAGGGATAGGGCCACCCACCCTCTGCCCCACAGTAGTTGGCTATGTGCCGACCATACAACAGGGCCAACTCGTGCGCACCGTACCAGTCGCCGTAGGAGCCATCGTCATCCCAACCCCATGTGTCGCTGCCCGTGGGTCCCGAGGCAACCATGTCGTTTTGGTCGGTGGCACAGCCCCGCATAAAGCCACCCGCATCGCTGACCAGACCATAGTAACGCGCCTCAGACGCGATGTCTGCGCCGAAGAGCTGATCCCAAGCCTTCTTGGCGACCAGGGCGGCGTTCACCTGGCCGCAGTTCGGCGCCACCAGCTCGCCTTCCTCATCGACTGTGGCGGCTCCGGCATCCAGCGTACGGAACCACAGGCGCAATTCATCCAGAGGGTAGCCACGGCGGAGCCAGTCGACCATCTGGTCCCGCCCAGCCGCCGAAGGGTAGTGCTCTGCTTCGCCGAGGCGGTATCCGACGCTGTGAACCACGAGCGGCACCTCCGGCACCGCAGCAAAGGTTACACTCCGGACGAAGGTATTGTTGGCGTAGCTCTGCTCAAGCGGGTCGTGCTCGCGCTCGCCGGGAATCGCCGGATTGAGATAGGCCGTCAACGTGACGTCGCCTTGGCAAAAGGCGGAAGGCAGCTCGACCAGGAAGGCATGATTGAGGGTACCTCGATCTGGCGAGGCGCGCACGACGATGCCGCCTCCCGGATTGATCGGGTACAGGTACGCCTGATCTGAACCGCGTTGGGCCTTGAGCACGGCGAAAGAGGGGCGATCACCGACCGTGGCGTGACAGTGCAGCCGCACAAAGGTGCGCTTGTGCTCCACCAGCGGCACCCATCCACCCAGCGCTTGCAGCGCTTGCGTCACCTCCAGGCCATCGAGCACGAGATCGGTATCGGGCGTGGGCGTGGGCGTGGGCGTGTGGGTGGGCGTCGCCGTCGCCGTCGGGGTAGCCGTGGGCGTCGCCGTCGAGGTGTACGTAGGCGTGGGTGTGTGGGTCGGGGTGGCCGTCGGACCTGGCCCCGCTGGCGCGTAGTATAGGTCATCGATCGACTCCTCCAGGTTGGTGTAGCCATAATCCAGCGTCAGCCACGATATCCGACCTTCAGAGTCTCCGATGCCGATGAACAGGTTGTGACCCTCTTTGACGGGTCCAGCTGCCGCTTGGCAGAGCACCTGATCCTGGGCGTCATAGGCCGTCAGCAGGGCCGTCTTGCCCAAGTCCTCCCCATTGCCGATGTAAAAACCTATGTGCGTCTTGGGCACCGTGAAAAAGATCTTCATCGGCTCGCCAGAACTGCTCTCCGGGTAGAGGGCATCGTAGTGGACCACATTCGGCGGCGAGTGAGCGGTGATGGGCTCGGCCCCCCAGATGATGGCGCGGTGAGATTCGAGGGCCTCAAACACCAGATGGTGCGCCACCTGATAGTAGCCTTCGATGACTGTTCCGTCGGGCAGATCCTCGAAATTGACTATGCCTGGTGAGGGGATCTCGGCTGGCGAGGTGAGCGCCCAGCAGCTGGACGCGAGCGTCGCATCGGCGTCGAGAGGGGCCGATTTCTGTGTGGGCTGGGGGATCCCCGGTGCGATCGGGAGCAATGGCGGGCTGTCGGTGGCCGTGGCGGACCCGATGGCGATCTGCGACGGGGCTCTGGCACTGACCGCGCCGCAAGAGAAGGCCAAGAGCAGCACAAGGGCTAGACAGATGCCCCCTACGAGGGCAGGCAGGTCGCTCTTCATCATTATGCTTCTCCCTCATATGGGGCGTCCCCGCCCCACCCAAAGAGGAGCGAGACGGTTCGCCGGGCAGAGTGCCCGTGGAACCTATCGGAGAAGTATATCAGTGGGTTGAAAACGTCACTCTTCTCAGCGCTCGCGGATCATTGCACACCACAGGTGGTTCTGAACGGGCCCCGAGCCTTGCTTCCTGGGCGTCGAGCTCCGTGAAGGCTTTGATCCGAGGGCGACAAGTGCGCAGGCTCAGTGTATCACGGGGCACAAGCGGCTGTCAAAGGGTATGGTTCGGCGCCGCCAACCTTCGTCCTACTCTTCCCAACGCAGTGCAAACTCGCAGGTCCCTGACGCCGCCATCGCAAGCGGCATCTTGTCGCTATCATGGGGCCAGGCATACGGTTGCGCTGTGTCTCGGCCAGCCCGGGCAAGCTTGCCGAATCGCTTCCCCCCAGCCTTATGCCAGAGGCCAGACGCATCATGAATTCGTCAGAGAAAGTCAAGTCTTTGGTCAGTTGCGCATCAAGACTCGAGGCCCTGGTAATTGTACACTGAATCCAGAGAAAACTGCAACAGCAGCCGTCACCAATGGCGCCTTCCTGCGTCTTATGGTTGAGAGCACCGGGCTCGGAGGCGCCTGACGGGGGAGCTGTGCAACCAGCGTGGTGAACGGCAACCAGCGAAGGGCGAACGATGAGCGAACATGAGAGAACGGGGTTACATCGCATCGTGGGTGTGGCGCTCCTGATTGGGCTGGTGGCCCTACTGGTACCCCAGGCGCGGGCCTTGGCCCCTGAGGATGTCCAGCTCAAGCACGATGCGCAAAGTGTCGCGCAAGTCACGGCCATGCTGCTCGAGCGGCTGCCAGGGGCCAGACATCACCTTGAGAACGCCATGAGGGCCGCGCATCCAGAGAGGGGCCAGGTAGGAGTCGCTCCTTTGCTGGGCATCTATGGCAAGGCGAGCGGGTCGATCTCCGGCGCGCCTTCCTGGACGCGCGTGCCGATGGCTCAACTGGAAGAGGCCGTACACCTCGCCGACCAGCGGGGCCTTGTCCTGCGCGTCCCCACGCCCGCGACGCTGGAGGCTATTCTCAGGGGCGCCCGGCCGCGCTATCTCCTGCTGGATCCAATCTGGCACGGCGAAGGGGAGCCCTTGAGTAAGTGGCAGGGCTACGATCTCTACACCGGTCGGCGCGTGCACCTGCATCCTGAGGCTGCCTTGGCCGGGCCGAGCCTGATTCTGGGCGTAGAGGAAACGACGGTCGGCCGGCATCCGGTCGAGAGCGATTCGGCAACACAGAGGACGAACCATCATCGAGCGGTCGCCGAAGGGCAGCACCCCCAGGGCGGGCGGTAGAGAAAGCACCTGGATCGTGGCCTGAATGCGCCATGGTCAAGATCGGCGCGCGACGTCCGTGGTCACCACGCCTTCCCGTGATCACGGACCTCGCGCAATGCTCACCATCGCATGCACGGGATCGGCACGGAGAGTGCCTCCCCGATCGCCTGTGAGAGGCAGCGGCGATCAGTTGTAGAAGAGCAGATGATAGCAGTTCACGGCGTGACGCCCGGCTACACCCAAATCGCCCCTCTCACGCGCCTCGAGAGCCTGCATGAACTCACGCCGAGCCTGGTCCATGCGCGCCTCGTCCGCCCGGCCCCCGCCGCGTGTCTTGAGAAGCTGGCGCGCCAACATCATGAACTCCTCTACCGGCCCATCGCGAAGATAGGGCACCGTGGCATAGTGGGCCACGCAAGGCGCCCAGACGTCATCGCGGGTCTGCCCTGGGAAGGGCTCCTGGTGCTCGGCCAACTCAACCAGTCGCGCGCCGCTGTCGTGCAGCCCCTGCAGAGCCTCCTCTAGGTTGAAACGCGACACTGGCCAGGGCTCTACGCCGCGCATCTGCTTGTGATAGAAAAAGTGGTAGATGCTCTGCACGCCCGAGAGCAGCCCCTTGCCGCTGCCCCCCGCGATGGCGATCCCCAGGCCGGGTTTGCCGTTGGATCCTGCGATGTGCACGCTGTCCACAAAGTCCTTGGTGAGGCCGTTGATATCGCCCCAGTAGACCGGCGCGCCGATCACCAGCGCATCGGCCTGGCCACACAGGTCGGACAGCTCCCTCGGGCAGAACCGGACGCCCTCCTCCGAGCCTCCCGAGCTGGCAAACTGGGCGATGGGATAGTCGATCAGAAAGAGCTCGCGCGTCTCGGCGCCCGCCGCCGCCGCGCCCTGCAGTGCGGCCTCGACCAGAGCATGGGTGCGCCCCTTCTTGCGCGGGCTGCCAACGATTCCGAGAATGAACATAGGGATGCCTCCAATCCGAGTTCAGCGGATAGCGCACGACACGGGTCACGTCACGACGACGTGTGAGCGAAGCTTGCAGGGACCCGCAGCCGGCCGAACAGGTCAAGGTGATCATACGCGAGACGGGCATATAGCACAATCGCGTGCGCCTGCACTCCAGCGTGCCCCGCTTAGCCCTCCATGCGCAACCCGGCCGACCCCTTGGGGTTCCATCCATCACATGACCATAGTCAGCTGGAGAGAGGGGCCTGAATGTGACCATCCGCATCGTGACCGATAGTACCTGCGATCTGCCCGAGGAGACGATCCAGCGTCATGCGATCGTCGTTCTGCCGCTCTTCATCAACGCGGACGGCCAGGGTTACCGGGATGGGATCGACATCACCCGCCAGGAGTTCTATGAGCGGCTTCCTGGATGGACCAGCCCACCCACCACAGCGGCGCCCGGCCCTGAGGTATTCCGCCAGACTTACGAACGCCTCGCCGATGAGGGGGCCACGCAGGTGCTCTCGATCCACATCTCCGCGAGCTTGAGCTCCACCCTCGGCGTGGCCCGTGCAGGGGCCGAGCAGACGCAGAAGGTGCCGGTGACCGTATTCGACTCGCGCCAGCTCAGCCTGGGTACCGGCTTTCTTGTGGAGCGCGCGGCCCAGGCTGTGGAGGCGGGCAAGGAGATAGTCCAGATCTTGGAGCTACTTAAGGAACAGATCGTGCGCAGTCACGTATTTGCCGCGCTCGACACACTCGAATTCCTCCGGCGCAGCGGGCGCGTGAACTGGCTGGTGGCCCGACTGGGCAGCCTGCTCAAAGTAAAGCCCATCCTGCGCATGTACGACGGCGAGCCGATCGCCGAGAGAGTGCGCACCACCGAACAGGCCTGGCGACGCATGATCGGCTGGCTGGAGGAGCTCGCGCCCTTGGAGCGCGTCGCCATGGTGCACACCAACGCGCTAGAGCAGGCTGAGGCGCTCTACGAGCGGGTAGCCCACCTGTTGCCCAAGGGCCAGGTCCCTTTCATGAACGTGACGCCTGTGCTGGGCGTGCATCTGGGGCCCGGCGCCGCCGGGTTCGCGACTATCAGCGCGCCCAAGTGAGCCCCGAATGCGCCAGGGTCGGCCGTCGTTGGGCTTGACCCAAACCGCGTCGGCCCTGGCGGCATAGCGTCCCTCAGATCGTGATATAGTCTGCGTCGGCCTCGAACATCTCATCCACCATGGAGCGGATCTCGTCCAGCGTCAGCAGCGACGCGGTGAGGGGATCCATCTGCACCGCCTGGTAGATATACTCGCGCTCGCCCTCCACAAAGCCGGTCACGGCCAACTCCTGCACGTTCAGGCTGGTGCGGTTCAGCGCCGCCAATCCGGGCGGCAGATCGCCCACATGGCAGGGATGCAGCCCGCCCCGATCCGCCATGATCGGCACCTCCACGATGCCGCCGCGCAGCAGATTGGTGATCAGGTCGGTGTTGCAGACGTTGCCATTGAACACATAGGGCACGTGCGTCTCGATGGCGTTCAGGATGCGCGTGCAGAACTCGTGCGAGCGCTCCATCGGCAGCATCTCATCCCCATAGGCCAGACGCTTGAGCTCCTCGTCCTGGGCCTTGCGCCGCTCGGCCCACATGGCCGCGCGATCCTCCATGCTCGAACCCCAGGCCGACACGCCCCACATGCGCTCGGTGAAAAAGCGCTGCAGCATCTCGGGCGTCCGGCGGAAGTAGGGTGTGTACTCGGACATGTGGATGGACGACTCGGACACGAACGCCCCAAAGTGCTTAAGGATCTCAAACTTGACCACGTCGCGCTCATAGACCTCGGGCTTTTGCATGGCCTCCCAGATCAGCGGATAGGCGTCCTCCCCATTCCAGTTGTACTCCAGGAACCAGGCCATGTGATTGATGCCCGCCGCCCAGTACGAGATCTCCTCCATGGACGCGCCGATATACTCCGCCAGCTGCGTCGCGGTGCCTTGCACGCTGTGACACAGGCCCACGTAGCGGATGTCGGTCAGCCAGTCGATGGCCCAGCACAACATCACCATTGGGTTGGTGTAGTTGAGCATCAGGGCGTCGGGGCAGATCTCCTCCATGGTCTGGGCGATCTCGATCATGGCCGGGGCGTTCTTGAGAAAGTAGAACACGCCGCCCGGGCCGGAGGTGTCACCCACCGCCTGGTTGATGCCGTACTTGAGCGGGATCGTCACGTGGCTGCGGCTGTCGCCCACGCGGATGCTGACCACCACATAGTCGGCCCCCTCGAGGGCAGTTGCGAGGTCGGTGGTGGCCTCGACGCGAGCGCCCACCCCCTGCTGGGCCACCATCCTACGCGCCAGCGCGGCCATGGTCTCGACCTTGGGCCCGTCGATGTCCATCAGGCAGAGGGTGGCATCCTGAAGCGAGGGCCAGGTGAGGATGTCCGTGATCAGGCGCCGGGCAAAGACATGGCTGCCTGCGCCAATCAAGGTGATTTTCGGCATGGTCAGATCCCCTTTCCGTGGTAGAGGTGGATAGCGATTATCCGCCGCCGTAGTAGACGTGCCGGCCGGTCAGCTTCCACACGATGAACGATATCAACAGAATCATCAGAAATAGCACCCAGGCCAGCGCCGAGGCGTAGCCCATCTTAAAGTAGCGGAAAGCTGAGAGGTACAGGTTGAGGCTATACATCATGGTCGCGTCGGCAGGCCCGCCCGTGCCTCCGCTCATGACGAACGCCTCAGTAAAATACTGGAAGGACCCGATGAGCCCTGTCATCACATTGAAGAAGATTACCGGACTAATCATCGGGATGGTGACGTTGCGGATCCTTTGCCACCAGTTGGCCCCATCCAGTTCCGCCGCCTCGAGCAGGCTGACTGGAACGTCCTGCAGACCGGCCAGGTAGATCACAATCGTACCGCCCATGCCCCATAGGCTCAGGAGTATCAGCGTGGGTTTCGCCCACGCTGGATCGCTGAACCAGGCGGGTGGATTGATGCCCAGCAACTGTAGCCCCAGACTGACCGGACCGTAGATCGGGTTGAACAGCCACATCCACAACAACGTCGAGGCAACGGTGGGCGTGACGCTGGGAAGATAGTAGATGGTCCGATAGACCGGGCGGAAGCCGACGTCCATGTTCAGCATCATCGCGATGGTGAGAGCCAGCACAGTGGTCAGGGAGAGCGAGAAGAATGCATAATAGATGGTGTTGTAAAGTGACTTATAGAACAGCGGGTCATCGGTAAAAATCCTCACATAGTTGCCCAAACCTATGTAACGAGGAGGACTAAAAATATCATAATCTGTCATACTAAAATATAGAGAAGCGAAAAAAGGATAAGCAGTAAGGGTGATGAAACGGATGATCCATGGGGATATGAACAGCATGGCTAGAAAGAAGGCGCGCCGCTCTCTGGGACTGCTTAGAAACCAAAACCTACGCTGTATTCCCTGCGCGAATGTGTCCTGCATCGCCGAGCTCCTTTTCCTGGGGCTTGTAGATAGATCTAGCCCTTGAGACCGGTGAGCGTGATTCCCTCGATGAACGACCGCTGCGTGAAAAAGAACAGGATTACGATGGGCGTCACAGCAATGGTCGCACCGGCCATCAAGAGCGCCCAGTCCTGCCCGCCGTATACCTGGCGGAGGTTCATCAGGCCAACGGACAACGGGTAGTACTTTTGGTCGTTGAGATAGATCAGAGGTCCCACGAAATCGTTCCAGCTTGACATGAACCTGAAGAGGGCCACGACAGCCAGGGCCGGCTTGGCCAAGGGAATCAGGACCTGGCCCAAAATGCGGAGCTCGCTGCATCCATCGATTCGCGCCGCATCAAAGAGATCCTCTGGAATCGTCATGAAGAATTGGCGCAACATGAAGGTGAACCACGCGCTTCCCAAGAAGTTGGGCACGATGAGCGGAAGAAAAGTGTTGATCCAGTGCAGTTTGTGGAAGATGAGAAAAACGGGCACCATACGAACCTGATAGGGAAGCATCATCGTGGCGAGAACCAGGACGAACACCTGGTCACGCCCAGGCCAGTGCAGCCTGGAGAAGCCATAGGCCGAAACCGTGTTCGAGAAGAGGCAGCCGACAACGGTCGGGATAGCGATGATCAGCGTGTTCCGGATGTAGGACAGCATCTTGGCCTGCACAATCGCCTTCGGGTAGGCATCGAAAACGACTGGATTCGGGATCCACTGAGGAGGGAAGGTATAGATGTTTTCGATCTGCTTGACTGAAGTGGTGATCATCCAGAACCAGGGGACCAGAAAGATGATGGATAGCGGCCAGAGCAGGGCGTGTCTGCCGATGCGTTCCATGAAGTGACGCACCCGGGCGCGCTGACGAGCTCTCCTGATCTCGAGTTCCCTGGATGTCAAGGTTGTTGTCGCGGCGAACTCTGGTGGTGTTGTCATCACATCCCGCCTCTCCATTGACAGCATGGCGCTCGGTTCTCAAGTCCGAGCGCCATGTCTATCGATCGCACGGTCAGCTAGCGCGCTCCCTGTGCGTAGGACCAGAACCAACGGTTCCGTAGACTCCCCGATAAGAAGGCACGGGGACGAATGGACCGCAGGCTACCTCTATTTGCTCTTTTCGTAGTTGGCCATCTCCTTCATGACCTCCTCTTGACACCCATCAAGCGCTTGTTGCGGCGTCATCTCGAGTAGCATCGCCCTATCGCGCCAAGCACCAAAGCGGCTGATGTAGTACTCGGCGATGGGTACCTTGGGTGGGAAGGTGTACCGAGGGGCATCATAGTATTTGGCCAAGAACTGATCAAAACCGGGAAACATGGACTTGACCACATCAAAGGCCGAGCTCTCGGCTACGACCTGGGACGAAGGCATGTGCGGACGACGCCCAACGACG
>JAFGLK010000175.1 GCA_016928125.1 Anaerolineae bacterium | reverse complement strand
GGGCAGAGCCAAACAAGAGGGTAGAAACATGTCAGACGATGGCAAGCTAAAAGCTCTCGACACAACTTTGGCTCAGATTCGCAAGAGGTTTGGCGACGGCGCCATTATGAAGCTGGGGGAAGGCACCAATCTCGATGTGGAGGCCATTCCCACAGGATGTTTGGCGCTAGATGTGGCTCTGGGCATTGGGGGTGTCCCCAGGGGTCGCATCACCGAGGTATATGGCCCCGAGTCGTCCGGCAAGACTACACTGTGCCAGCACGTGATCGCCGAGTGCCAGAGGATGGGGGGCATCGCGGCCTTCGTGGACGTGGAGCATGCCCTCGATCCCTCGTATGCGCAGCGCTGTGGCGTCAACATCGATGAATTGTACATCTCACAGCCTGACACGGGCGAGCAAGGCTTGGAGATCACCGAGGCCTTGGTGCGTAGCGGGGCGGTGGATGTGGTGGTGATCGACTCAGTGGCTGCCCTGGTGCCGCAGGCTGAGATCGAGGGCGACATGGGAGATGCCCACATGGGGCTCCAGGCTCGCCTTATGTCGCAGGCCTTGCGCAAGATGGCCGGCGCGATCAAGCGTAGCAACGCCGCCGTGATCTTTACGAATCAACTGCGCATGAAGATTGGCGTCTTGTTTGGCAATCCCGAGACAACCAGTGGAGGCAACGCGCTCAAGTTCTACGCCGCTGTGCGCTTGGACATGCGACGCATGGAACCGATCAAGCAGGGCGGCGAGGTGATTGGCAACCGCATCCGCGCCCGAGTGAGAAAGAACAAAGTTGCGCCGCCCTTCAAGTCGGCTGAGTTCGATATCATGTTTGACCATGGCATCTCCAAGGAAGGCAGCATCCTTGATGTGGCTGTGGACACGGGCGTGGTCGAGAAACGGGGCTCGTACTATTCCTATGGAGGCGAGCGGATCGCCCAGGGCCGCGAGAATGCGAAAGAGGTCTTGAGGGGCGATGCCGACTTGTCCGCGCGCATCGAGGCCGATGTGCGCCAGGCGGTCAAGTTTGCGCCGCTGCCGAGCTCCGGTGCGGACGATGCGGAAGACGATATTCAGGAAGACGAAGAGTAGCACGCTCTCCATGACGCCGTAACGGGTTGCATCGCTCTGCACTGTCGTCACAGCCCAAGATGGACCAGGCCGAATGGTTGCAGGCGTCCACACACCAACGATGCGTGTGGTCGGAAGCATCTCATCGGCGCAATGCCGCTAGCATAACGCAGATCAGGTCGCTGGGGAGCCAGACTTTATCGGCGTAGGTCGGCCAGAAGCCAGAATGTCGCCAATGTTGTCGATCGTTCTCTTTCGACCGACGTTCTGGCTCTAGAGTGCAGATCTAGAGGTATCGCTGCCGGATTGCAGGGGCTGTGGCTGTGGCCGCAGCCCTTCTTTGTATGCTCGATTGGGATCATGACATCTGGTACCGTAACGGCGATCCGGCGCCAAAAGCGCCGCCGTGATCGTGTGAATGTCTATCTGGACCACGAATTCGCGTTCAGTTTGCAGCGGGTGGTGGCGGCCCGACTTTCGGTCGGGCAGATGCTAGACGTGGAGCAGATCGCTGACCTGCGCAAGCGGGATGGCATCGAAAGAGCCCATGAGCGCGCGCTGCACTATCTCTCGTATCGGCCTCGGAGCGAGAGGGAAGTGAGGCGCTACCTGCAGCGCAAAGAGTTTGGTGAAGAGGCCATCGATGAGGTGCTGGCCCGTCTGAAACGCACGCATCTCGTGGACGATCTGGCTTTTGCTCGTTCGTGGGTGGAGAACCGCGAATCTCTGCGTCCGCGCGGGCCTTGGATGCTCAAGGCGGAGTTGCGCCAGAAGGGGCTATCGGACCAGATCATTGACGCAGTCCTCGTCGATTTGGACGAGGAAGCTAGCGCTCTGAAGGCATCGGAGGCGGCGGTGAGGCGCTACGCTCGCTTGAGCGAGCAAGTCTTCCGACGTCGCCTGTGGGGATACCTGCAGCGACGAGGTTTTGGTTACGATGTCTGTCGCAGCGTGGTGAATCGTCGCTGGGTCGAGCTAGAGGCGAGGCGGGAATCCGGTTTGGAGTAACGGGCGATGGCCCGATCACGGGTGTGCTGACAGCTGAGCGAGGCTGTACGGCATGCACCTCATAGATTGAAAGGACGCGTTGACCATGGGACCTTTACAATTGATGATCAGTCTCGTCGCGGTCGTGATCGCCGCTGCTGTCGGATTCGCTGTGGGGTATCTTCTCAAGAATCGCGCCATCGGTCGGAATGTCACCAAGCTGGAAGCGGAGGCGAATCAGAGACTCAGCGAGGCTCGCACTCGCGCCACAGAGATCGAACTTGAGGCGAGAGAGAAGGCTGTGCGTACGCTGCAGGAGGCAGAGGAGGAGACAAACCGCCGTACCAGAGAGCTCAATCGTCAGGAAAGCCGCCTGCAAGAGCGCCGAGACCGCCTAGATCGGCATCAGGAGACGCTGGATGGGCGTGAGCGCCGGCTCAAACAGATCGAGGGGGAGCTAGACGCGCGCCAAGCCGAGGTAGATGACGCTTGGCGAGAGCATCTCCAGGAACTCGAGCGTATCTCAGGCATGACCCAGGACGAGGCCAAGCAGGTACTTCTCGAGCAGGTCGAGGCCGAGGCGCGCATCGACGCGGCCCGGATCATCCGCCAGGTGGAAGCTGAGGCCAATGAGGAGGCGGAGGCAAAGGCGCGCGAGATCATTGTGACCGCTATCCAACGCGTAGCCGCTGACCAGGTCACTGAGATGACGGTCTCGTCGGTCGAATTGCCCAACGATGAGATGAAGGGGCGCATCATTGGACGTGGCGGCCGGAATATCCGTACCATCGAGCAGTGCACCGGTGTTGACCTCGTGATCGATGACACGCCGGATACGGTGCTGTTGTCGTGCTTTGATCCAGTACGTCGCGAGATCGCCCGAATCGCCTTGGAGCGTCTGATCCTTGATGGTCGCATTCATCCCGGGCGGATCGAGAAGGTGGTCGAGAAGGCTGGTGAAGAGGTGAATGACACCATCCGGGAAAAGGGCGAGGAAGCGGCCCTCGATCTGGGCATCCACGGGCTACACCCCGAGATCGTTCGACTGCTAGGGCGCTTGCACTATCGCACCAGCTATGGGCAGAACGCGCTCCAGCACTCGATCGAGACCGCTCGGCTGGCCGCCATGATGGCCTCTGAGCTCGAGGGAGATGTGGATCTGGCCAAGGTGGCCGGCCTCTTGCATGATCTGGGCAAGGCGGTGGATCACGAAGTGGATGGGCCGCACGCGGTGATCGGCGCAGAAATCGCCAAGCGCTATGGCCTGGGCGATCGCGTTGTGAATGCGATTGGCGCTCACCACGCGGAGATGGAACAGCAAACCCTCGAGGCCATTCTGGTCGAGGCAGCCGATGCGATCTCGAGCGCTCGCCCCGGGGCGCGGCGTGAATCGCTGGAGAACTATGTCAAGCGCATCAAAGCCCTGGAGCAGGTCGCCAACTCGTTCGAGGGTGTGGACAGCTCATTTGCCATTCAGGCCGGGCGCGAGATCCGCATCATCGTCAAGCCCGACGAGATCGATGACCTGGGCGCCATCCACCTTTCCAAAGACATTGCCAGAAAAGTAGAGGAGAGCCTGCAGTATCCCGGGCAGATCAAGGTGACGGTCATTCGTGAGACCCGGGCCACGGAGTTCGCCACCTGAACCCAGACCAAGCTGAGATCTATGCGGTGTCACACGGTAGGTCGTGTGGCCGCCATGCTGGCCTGGTTGCAGATCTTGCGTCGCCTATGGCCTTGGGCGCTTTCCGGCGCTCATCTGAAGGGCGCCAGGGCTCTGGTTCAATGCTGTATTGATCGCGAACAACTGCATATCGATGGTTGCGGGCGACCGGCTCAAGCCCTGACAAGGTAGGGGGATCTTGGCTCTGGTCGACTCGTAGGGATGGACGTTGGCGGAGTTCTCGCTGCCAGCTAGGAGGGAGCAGCATGCAAATCCTCAAAGTATCAGCACGCTCTAAATCCACATCGGTTGCTGGCGCCATCGCAGGGGTTGTGCGCGAGAACGGCCGAGCTGAGGTCCAGGCTATCGGTGCAGGTGCGGTCAATCAGGCGGCCAAGGCGGTAGCCATTGCGCGCTCATATCTCGCCGTGGACGGGATCGACATCATCTGCATTCCGGCGTTTGCCGATGTCATCATCGCCGAACAGGAAAGAACGGCTCTCAAGTTCATCGTCGAGCCGCGCTAGAGCCGTAATTGCAGCGGCCAGGGAGTGAGCCCCATCTGGGCTAGATGGGTCGGTCAGGTCCTGTCGGCGCTCTGCGTCGAGCCCCCCCTCAGGGCCTGTATCGTGGCCTTGCCCAGAGCCGCCATCCTATCGGCAGGCATTCTGAGAACCAGTGGCTGAGCCTGCCTGCGCTGGTGCCGATCAGGAAGGCTGATGCCTGAGTCACTGGCGGCAAGGAGGAGAGCCCAACGTCGCACACCCCATTGCAGAACGGAGGCGGGCGCCCTCAAGTGTGGCTTGGGGCGCCCGCCTCTTGGTTCATTCGGAACGGTCTGGAGATTGAAAGCCAAGCGCGTTGGCTCAGGAAGCGCTGCCGTCCTGCGGAGGACGCCGTGCGCTGCGCGATCTGCGCTTTCGGGAGGTGCTGCGTGGCGGGCTGCGTCGGCCGTCGCTCGATCCGGCCTCGCCTTCCGAGCCGCCGCCACGATCCGACGCCCTGGAGCTTCTTCTGCGGCCGCTACGCCTCGTCCGGCGTCCCGATTGCTTGCCGCTGGTCTGGGCCGATTCATGTCGGTTGTCCTCGACGTCGGCCGATGAGGAGCTGTCGGGCCTCGGGCGCTGCGACGAGCGGCGCTCGCGCCCTT
>JAFGLK010000174.1 GCA_016928125.1 Anaerolineae bacterium | reverse complement strand
GCATGGCTCGGAGATAGTGCACGAAATCAAAGGGCCCCTCGCCCGGCGTCAGGAATTCATGCTTGGGATAGCGCCCACGCTGATCCTTGACGTGGGTGTGGATGGAGTAGGGCGCCAGAACCGGCACCGACTGGTCGATACCGATGCCCATGACCTCCATGTGGCTGATATCAAAGTTGAGGCGCACCGCTGGATGATCTACCTGCTCAAACAGCCACACGACCCGCTCAGGCAGGTTCAGCATGGTCACGCAGTGGAGCTCGACGCCGATGATCACATTGCGCTGGGCGGCATAGTCGCCAAGCTCCAGCAAGCTCTCGACCGCCATCTCCCGCTTGCTCTCCCAGTCATCTGGCCGGCCGCCCAGATGGCTGGTCATCACCGCGGGCTCGCCCGGCTGGGCCAACTCGGCCGTCAGATCGATGGCGTCGCGCAGGCTCTGCATGTTGGCGGCATGCTCATCGGGGTCATCGGCGACCATGGACGCGTTGCGGATCACGCTGGTGAGCACCAGGTTGTGGTCCGCGAGCAGGTTGCGGATCAGGCTACGCCGCCCAGTGTCCAGCGTGTACAACTCGGTGGGCCATCCGGGCGCCACGGATAGTTCGACGCCCTGGAACCCGATCTCGGCGATGGCCGCCAAGGCCTCCTCGATAGGCACCTCGCGCATGCCCCAGGTGCTATAGCCTATGCGCACGTTCCTTCCTCCTACCTGATGGATGAAGCCCAAGCCTGGGTGGGTCGCATCCTGCCAACCTTTGGCCCCAGTGCTCTGCCATTCTACGAGAGATATGTCCCCGTCACAAGCCCCGCGCGAAGCGGTGCGAAGCGCGGACGCCGATCAAGCCGAGCGCGGCCAGAAGGGTGTGAGACGCTAGCAGACGCATGATCTACCTCGTTGATCACGCGTCTGGCGAGGCTTTCGGCGCCTCGCCAGACGATAGCATCGCTTACAGGGTGACGATGGTCTTGGTCTCGGCGGAACGATAGCCAGCCACAATCACGCGCAGCGTCTCGGTGGCCTCAGCCACCGAGTGAAGCGGCTCGAATCCGCCCTCGATCGCATCGACAAAGTGGGCGATCTCGGCAGCAAAGGTGCGCGCGCCGTTCCAGCCAGAGTACTCGGTGACGGCGGGTTGCTGAAAGCCCACCGGTTGATAGTAGAGCCTGTCGCTCTCGCCCCAGAGCTGGCCCGCCTCGCCCATCACGGCAAAGAGGATCGGGCGCGCGCCCGGGGCGCGCAGGCCCCAACTGGTGAACACCTGGCCCATGGCGCCATCCTCGAACTTGCAGATGACGTTGGCCGTGTCCTCGCGCTCCAGGGGAAGCCGGTAGGTGCCCAGCATGGCCGCCACCTCGGTCACTTTTTGCCCGGCCAGGAAGAGCAGGCGATAGGTGGGGTGATAGCCGGTGTCGATCAGCTCACCGCCGCCCATCTTCTCGGGGTCGGAACGCCAGGTGCGCGCCGACTCGACCGGCTTGCCCCAGGTGGATTTGTTCTGGCTCAGAGGGCCACGGCGGGCGCCCGCATCCACCGAGTAGACCATGTAGACCTTGCCCAGCTCCCCGCTCATGATGATCTGCTTGGCCTGCTGCACCGCCGGGAAGAAGAGCTGATTGTGAGCCGCCATCATCGTGATGCCGCTCGACCGCACCGCCTGCGCGATGTCGGCGGCCTCCTCCAGGTTGCGGCACAGTGGCTTTTCCGTCATCAGGTGCTTGCCCGCCTGGGCGGCGGCCACGATGGCATCGCGGTGCAGGTGGTGCGGCAGGGCGATGTCCACCGCCTCGACGCGCGCATCGGTCAACAACTCGGCATAGTCGTCGTAGATCGTGACCGGATGGCCGATCTGGGCGGCGCGCGTTTGAGCGTTCTCCATCGAGACGTCCGCCACCGCCACGATCTCGGCCCGATCGGCGATGGCCTTCCAGCCCTCCACATGCGGCCGCATGATGCCGCCGCATCCAATGAGACCCACTTTGAGCGTCATGCTAGCCTCTCCTTGTTGCGTGAATGGTCTGCGTATGGCTCAGTCGAGGCCCGCTGCGGCCCACATCCGGTCCATGTGCTCGGCCACGAGCTGGGCGGCCTTGAGCGGATCCTGGGCCGCGAGCTCGTTGGTGCGCTGGCTGAAGGGCTCGGGGGTCACGGGGCCGTCGTATTCGAGCTCAGCCAGTTTTCGCATAAAGCCGGGCAGGTCGATCACGCCCGTCTCCATGGGCAAGCGCCGCACGTTGTCGAGCTGCTCCTCGCGGGGCACGCCCGCCGGCGCGTCGTTCACGTGCACGGTGACGATATCCTCGGCCGTGATGCGGTCCAGGGTGGCGACGGTGCCCCCCGAGGTATAGAGATGCCAGGCGTCCAGCAAGAGGCCGACGTTACCCGTGCCGATGGCCGCGGCCAGCTCCATCACCTCAGCCAAGGTGTAGAGAAAGGGATACTTGAACGGCTCGCGAGAGGTCTTGGGCCCGACGAACTCGAGCCCCAGGCGGCAGCCGTGGTCTCTGAGAATCTGGACGATGGGCCGGAAGCGATCGGCGTGCCAGCGGAAATTGTCGGCATAGTCCCGTTCATTCGAGCCGGGCGTGATGTAGGTACTGGTGCGGGTGCAGCCCAGCGCCTGGCCCAGGGCCGCCAGCGCCGGCAGAGCTTCCAGATCCACGCGCCACTGCGCCTCATCCTTCCAGGCCACGGGCAATCCCCATTGCCCAGGACGCACGCCCGCCTGCTGGAAAAGATCCTGCACATGCTCGAGGCCGTGCTCCTCGGCGAGTTGGGCCGCCTCGCGGATGTTGAAATCGATGCCGCCAAAGCCCGTCTTTTGAGCCAGGGCCACCGCCTCTGGGAGCGGCAGGCCGCGTATGCCGATCTGGCCAGGGCCGAGATTCTTGAACATGCTGGTCACCTCTTTGCTCATAGAATGAT
>JAFGLK010000173.1 GCA_016928125.1 Anaerolineae bacterium | reverse complement strand
GCCGGAAGCTCCAGGACTATGGCCTGGGCCCTTGTTGCACTGGGCCTTGGGCTGACCGCGGGACCGGGGATCTATACGCTCATCGCGAGCGCGCTTATCTACGCCCTGGTTCGTTGGCTCGTGGAGGGCAAGGGCAGGGCGGACACTGGTCAGGTCAGGTCGATTCGGGAGCGGCTACGGGTTCTCATCCCGCGGCGTTCGTTGCTGATCGCGGGGCTGGTAGCTCTCGGCTCAGCCACAGCGCTGTCGCTCAACCTTGGCGGGATAGGGGCGAGCATTTCTCTGGCTGCACAGTGGGTACGAGCTCTCCATCCCCAAGCGAGCTCGCTAGCATGGACCGCCTTTCCCAAGGCTCTGCTGACCTATGAATTTCTCACGCTGGCTCTGGCCGTGGCGGGCATCGTCTGGGGCCTTGCCCGCCAGGATAAGATGACCCACTTTTTCGTGACCTGGCTTGCGCTGGCGCTCTTGATGGGTACGCTTCTCGGTCATCGCGAGCCGATGTGGCTTGGCGACGCACTGCTGCCCCTCGTCGTCTTGGCTGGGCGTGGCGCCGAGCACCTCTGGACCCGGCTTTCTCCGGGGATGACCTGGCGAGATGGGGTCGCTCTTGGGGTCGTGTGTTGCTTTCATGTTTTTGCCTCTCTGGAGTTGGCTTCGTACATCCAGAATGGCCAACAGGAGTTCCTGTGGTATGCGTATCTCAGCTGGGGTGTGCTGCTGACCGGGTTGGTGGTGCATGGTTTCTGGACCGGCCCACGCGCCGCGCTGCGCACCACGGCGGGCCTGGCGCTCATCATCATGGGGACGCTGATTCTGCGCAGCTCCATGGCCGTGGCCTATCAGACCGGACGAGATCCGCGCGAGGCCCTGGTCGGCGACACCATCTCCATCCAAGTTCGGGACCTCGCGAGCACCTTGCGTGCGACCTCCTATCATCGCGTTGGCGATGCCACACTTGTGGACATAGAGTACGAGGAGAGTCTGGCCGCTTGGCTGGCGTGGACCCTGCGCCACTATGCCAATGCGCGCGCGCTGCCGGCCATTACGTCCTACACCGAGGCGACGGTTCTCATAACGCGCCCGCGGGCTCCCGAAGCGCGCCCACCCGGCTATGCCACGCAGCGCTTCCGCTGGCGGGAGACCTGGCCCGAGCAAGGCCTTTCCGTACGCGAGCAACTGCGCTGGCTGCTCTACCGTGAACCTGTCGGCTATCTATCGCCTACCGAGATTCAGCTTTGGATCAGGCTCGTCCCGGGCGGCTGACCATGGCGATCCTTCAGAAAGGGTGCATTGGATGAGTGACAAGATTCAGGATGAAAAGGCGAGCCTGCTCGACAGACCTGTCTTCTCCGGTTTCAAGCTCACCTGGTGGACGGTGATCTATGTGCTTTTGATCGCCCTGGTAGTTTTCACCCGTCTGTGGGACCTCTCCTCGCGGGCCTACAGTCACGATGAGAGCATCCATGCCTGGGAATCGTGGAAGCTGGTGACAGGACAGGGGTATCAGCACAGTCCGGTCTATCATGGGCCGTTCCTATACCACTTTACGGCGCTGATCTTCGCGCTGTTCGGTCATAACGACTATAGCGCGCGCCTGGGCGCGGCATCCTTTGCCATTCTGCTCGTGATCCTGCCGATCCTGCTCAGGAAGGAACTGGGAAAGAAGGGCGTGCTCATCACCACGCTCCTCATGGCGATCTCACCCGTGATGATGCACCGGGGCCGCTTCATCCGGCACGATATCTTTGCCCTGGTCCCCAACATGATCCTGCTGATCGCCATGTTGCGCTACCTGGAGCGGCGCGAGGCCAAGCATCTCTACTGGATCGCGGCTGCCATGTCGCTCTCGTTGTGTGGCAAAGAGACCACCTTTATCACATTTTTCATTTTTGGCACGTTTCTATTCATCTGGTTCGCCATGCAATGGCTGCGAGACCGCTCACGGGCTCTGCGCGATTTCGCCGTATTGGATGTGATGGTCGTCATCGCCACGCTCATCCTGCCCACTGCGACGGCTTTTCCCGTCAAGCTGCTCGGCGGCGATCCGGTTGACTATTCCCAGAATGGGATCATCTTCTCAGGCGCCGTGTTCCTGGTGCTGTTGGCCATCTCGGTGGTGATCGGCGCGCTGTGGAATTGGCGGCGCTGGATCATCTGCGCGGCCATCTTCTACGGCATTTTCATCCCCCTCTTTACCACCATGTTCACCAACGGACAGGGCTTTGCCACGGGGATGGTGGGGCAACTTGGATACTGGCTCAGCCAGCAGGAGGTCAAGCGCGGGGGACAGCCCTGGTACTATTACCTCGTGCTGATGCCGATGTACGAGTTCCTGCCGCTGCTGATGGGGCTGGGCGGCACGATCTACTACCTTGTGCGTGGTCGCGAGCATAGAGAGGAGGCCGAGCCAGGTACGGCGCCCCAGGCCTCCAGCTTTCCTTTTATCGCTTTGCTGATCTACTGGTTCTGTCTGGCCTTCGCCATGTATAGCTGGGCTGGCGAAAAGATGCCCTGGTTGACCCAGCATCTGGCATTGCCTCTCCATCTCCTGGCGGGCTGGACCGGCGCGCGTCTGCTGGAAGCGGATTGGCGCGAGATTCGGGAGAGGGGGGGACTCTGGCTGCTGCTCTTGATGCCTCTCTTCATCTACACCCTGGCCCGGATGTTGGGGCACAGCCCCTTCTCGGGCACAGGCACAGAGGAGCTGAATCGTTCCATGGCCTGGATCGCTGCGCTCGTCGTCGCAGTGGTGCTTGCAGTGGCCATCTCGCGCATCGCGGGCCGCCTGAGAGGCAAGGAGGTCTGGCGCCTGTTTGCGCTCTCCCTGCTGGTGATCTTGCTGGCCTTGACGGTGCGGTTTGCCTGGATGGCATCCTTTATCAATGCCGATCTGGTCACCGAGTTTCTGGTGTATGCCCAAGGGGCCCCCGACGTGGCCTTTGTGACGCGCGAGATCGAGACGCTGTCTCGGCGCCTGACAGGGGGACTGCATCTCAAGGTCGCCTATGACGATGACTCCAGTTGGCCCTTTGTCTGGTATCTGCGCAACTTTGACAATGCCCAGTTCTATGGCAAAAAGCCAGCCGGGCCGTTCGACGCCGAGGTAGTCATCGTCGGCTCGGCCAACGAGTCGGCGGTCAAGCCGTTTCTGGG
>JAFGLK010000172.1 GCA_016928125.1 Anaerolineae bacterium | reverse complement strand
ACGGTGTTGTCGCGTGAGATGTCTGCCAGCTACCAAGCCATCCATCCGGCCAACATCTATCTCTATGCCAGTGGGGTCGACGACGATCTGATCCGAGCGCTAGACAGAATACCCGAGGTCAAGGATGTAGAGGGGCGAACCGTCTTTTACGTGCGGGTGAAGGTGGGGCCAGACGAATGGAAGAGGATTAGCCTCACCGCGGTGGCCGACTGGGACGCGCGGGTTGACAAGATCTGGCCCGACTCTGGCGCTTGGCCACCTCCAGCGCGGGAGCTTCTCATCGAACGCGGCTCCCTCGACTATGTCCAAGCGGAGGTGGGCGGCACTCTTCTCGTCGAGAGCCCCGACGGCACGCAGCGCGAGATGCGCATCGCGGGGGTGGTCCATGACCTGAGCAAGGGGGGCCCCGCTGTTTGAGGGATCGGGGGCCGGGTATGTCAGCTGGGACACGCTCGCATGGCTGGGCTTGCCCGACTGGTACTCGCAAGTCTATGTTGTCGTTCAAGGCGATCCTGTTACCCAGGATCTGGCCAACGAGGTGGCTGAGCTGGTGGAGGAGCGCATCGAGAAGAGCGGACAGCCGGTATGGGGCTACTGGACACCGACGCCCGGTCGGCACCCCGCTGACGAGGTTATTCAGCCCATCTTTATGTTACTTGGTGTACTTGGCATGTTGGTCTTGGGGCTGGCCGGTTTCCTGGTGCTGAACACGATTTCCGCCATCATGAGCCAGCACGTGCGCCATATTGGGATCATGAAAGCCATCGGCGGTCGGCGCTCACAGATCGTGGTCCAGTACTTTGTCATGGTGATCGCCATTGGGGTGCTGGCTCTCTTTGCAGCTCTACCCCTTGGCGCGCTGGGCGCCAAGCTACTGATCGACTATATCGCCGTGCTGGTGAATGTGGACATCGAGAGCTATACCGCCCCCGTCGGCGTATACGTCGCAGAGGCTGCGGTGGCCGTGATCGTGCCGGTGGTGGCGGCTCTGATTCCCGTGACAGCCGGAACGCGCGTCACGGTCCATCGCGCCCTCAGCACGCATGGTTTGGGCAACACCAAGGCTGGATGGGGCCTGCTCGATCGCCTGGTGCTCGGGCTGCATGGTTTCTCACGCCCCATCTTGCTCTCCTTGCGCAACACCTTTCGCCGCAAAGGGCGGTTGGCGCTGACGCTCTCCACGCTCACCTTGGCGGGAGCGATCTTTGTCGGGGTGGTCAGTGTCCATGCATCGCTCATGGGCACCCTGGAGGATGCGTTTGACTACTGGAACCACGAAGTAGGGCTGAGTTTCCGCCGACCCTATCGTATGAGCCGCATCCAGCAAGCCGCCGAATCCCATCCCCAGGTGATCGCTGCCGAGTGCTGGGGCTACGCCAATGCTGAACGCGTGCTGCCCGAGGGGGGCTTGAGCCAGCAGTTTACCATCATCGCTCCGCCCGCGGACACACGGATGATCAAGCCGACGATCATTGAGGGGCGTTGGCTTGTTGCAGAAGATGAGAATGCTATCGTGGTCAACACCTATGTACTGAAGAACGATCCCGATATCCAGGTCGGCGACACGATCCTGCTCAAGCTGGCCAAGGGCAGCGACTCGATCGAGCGCCCCCGGCAGGTGGTGGGTGTCGTCAAGGGGCTGATGACCGGACCGTTGGCGTATGCCAACTATCCCTACTTTGCGCGGACGATGGGGCAGGTGAATCAAGCCTATTCGGTGCGGATCCAGACGCGCAACAAAATCTTGGGCGACCAGGAAGAGATCGCCAGGGATCTGGAGGAACATTTCAACGCCCAGGGGTTGCGGGTGTCCAGCCGAGAGAGCCTGGGGGGGATCCGGCAGCGCGCCCGGGCCCAGTTGATGATCATCATGAACCTGTTGTTGGGCATGTCACTGCTCTTCGCCATGGTGGGGGGCTTGGGCCTCATGGGCACCATGAGCATCAACGTGTTGGAGCGCACACGCGAGATCGGCGTCATGCGCGCTGTAGGTGCCACCGATCGTGCCGTTGAAAAGGTCGTAATTGTGGAGGGGCTGGTGATTGCGCTCGTCAGTTGGTGCCTGGGAGGGCTGCTCGCCGTCCCGCTCAGCCAAGGGCTGGCCCAGGCGTTGGGCATGTCCGTTCTGCGCTCGCCGATCAATCACGTTTTCCCCCTGTACGGGGTGGGCTTGTGGCTCGGCATGGTGATGCTGCTGGCGGCCCTGGCCAGCTATCTCCCAGTGCGCAGGGCCTCAAGCCTGACGGTGAGGGATGTGTTGGCCTATGAATAGCTCGCCTGAGGTAGCAACCGCCTCGCGTCTCGTCAGAGACGTGAGGCGGTCGGGGCGCGCCACATGGGTTGAGAGATGCGCCAGCGGGGCTAGTCGAGGCCGAGACGCTTCTTGTAGGCCGCCAGTTGCTTGGCCAAGCGCTCGGGCAGATGGTCGCCGAACTGGGCGAAATGCTGCTCGACATCCGGGAACTCGGCTGCCCAAGCCGCGACATCCACGTTCAGGAGCTCATGGAGATCTTGCTCGGGGATGTCCAGATCCGAAAGGTCCAGTTCTTCCTCGGCGGGCAGCAGCCCGATGGCCGTTTCCACCGCGCCGACGTTGCCCTCAATCCGCTCGCACATCCACTCGAGCACGCGGCTGTTCTCTCCAAAGCCGGGCCAGAGCCAATGGCCATCGGCCGCCTTGCGGAACCAGTTCACATAGAAGATGCGCGGCGCCTTGTCGCCCAGCCTGTCGCCCATGTCGAGCCAGTGCTGGAAATAGTCGCCCATGTTGTAGCCGCAGAAAGGCTTCATGGCAAAGGGGTCGCGGCGCAGATTGCCTACGGCGCCAATGTTGGCGGCCGTCGTCTCAGAGGCGGCCGTCGCGCCCAGGAATACGCCGTGATCCCAGTCAAAGGCTTCATGCACCAGTGGCACCACCGACGTGCGGCGGCCGCCAAAGACAAAGATGTCGATGGGCACGCCCTCGGGCTTTTCCCAGTCGGGCGAGATCACCGGGCATTGGGATGCGGGCGCGGTGAAACGAGCATTGGGGTGCGCAGCTGGATTGGGATTATCGGGAGACCAGTCGTTGCCCTTCCAATCAATCAGATGCTCGGGCGCATCGGTGTCGCCGCCTTCCCACCAGACGTCCCCCTCATCGGTCAGAGCGCAGTTGGTGAAGATCGAGTTGGTCCTCATGGTATCCATGGCCATGGGATTCGAGCCATAGGAGGTGCCGGGCGCGACGCCAAAGAATCCCGACTCCGGGTTGATCGCATAGAGGCGCCCATCCGGACCGATCTTCATCCAGGCGATGTCGTCGCCGATGCACTCAGCCTTCCAGCCTTCGATCGTTGGCTGAATCATGGCCAGATTCGTCTTGCCACAGGCCGAAGGAAAGGCCGCTGCGATATGGTACTGCCGGCCCTCGGGGCTGATCAGCCGCAGAATGAGCATGTGTTCGGCCATCCAGCCTTCGCGCTTGGCCATGGCGGAGGCGATACGCAGCGCAAGGCACTTTTTGCCGAGCAGCGCGTTGCCGCCATACCCAGAGCCAAACGACCAGATCAGGTTCTCATCGGGAAAGTGGCTGATGTACTTTTTGTCCATAGGAGCGCAGGGCCAGGGGACGTCCTCTTGGCCTTCCTCGAGTGGCGCGCCCACCGAATGCAGACAGGGGATGAACTCACCCTCCTCGCCAAGCTCCTCCATCACTCGGGTGCCCACACGGGTCATGATGTGCATATTGCAGACCACGTAGGGGCTGTCGGTGATTTCGATGCCGATCTTGGCCATGGGAGAACCGATGGGCCCCATGGAAAAGGGGATCACGTACAGAGTGCGTCCTTGCATGCAACCCGTGTACAGCTCGCGCATGATCGGCTTGAGCTCTTGGGGGTCGATCCAGTTATTTGACGGACCCGCCTGCTCCTGATTGGGATAGCTGATGTAGGTACGGGCCTCGACACGGGCCACATCGCTGGGGTCTGAGCGGAACAGGAAGCAGTTGGGACGCTGTTCAAGCGCCGTGGTGCTCCCGCTGGCCACCATCTGGGCCATGAGCCGATCATATTCCTCTTGGCTTCCGTCGCACCAGTAGACCTCGTCCGGTTGGCACATCTCGGCCACGTCATGGACCCACTGCTTGAGCTCGGCGTGCTTGACTTCATACGACATGGACATACCCCTCCTGAAGCGTGCTTCTGTCCCGATAGAGAGCGGAGTCGCTCAGGTTCCCACCGTTGGGAGCGTGAGCGCCGCGAGATCCCTGCGCTTGACGGCTTGCTGCAAGAAGGCCGGCATACTGCTCTCGTAAGTCCACGGGAGTAGAACGCCGGCGTTCTCAGAGCGAAATCAAGTATTCGGTGCTCGGTCTAGAGCTCCAACTGCTCTCAACCGTATCATTTCTATTTTACAGACTTCACTCTGGGAGCACAAATCGGCCAGACGAGGCCTAGGAGGACGTGCAGGGGATCAAACGTAGGGCTGGCCGGCCTGTGCCGGTGATCTGCACCGGATCTCAATGCCTTCTTAACAGATTCATAACATTGCTGGCCTATGATAGGGTCAGACGGGACGAGCCACGGGGCTCGCGAGGGAACCAGTTCCACTCTCGATTTCCAGCTCTCTCGTTAGGGTTTCGAGTCGTATCGAGTCTCAACTGTAAGGAGGATATGATGAAGAAAGTGATCAGGACCGTCCTAGCACTCGGGCTGG
The DNA here is from genome assembly GCA_016928125.1 of Anaerolineae bacterium. Next base: position 8 of record JAFGLK010000172.1, on the reverse strand, counting down.
TGGGCATT